>JAZQEQ010000235.1:0-5335 GCA_045539055.1 Oscillospiraceae bacterium
GACTTGTTGGCACACGCTTCAGTGCGGACGGAACGAATATCCCGACCGATCTCATCACAAGCTTCAGAAAGAAGCACGGAGGTAAATTCGCATATCTTTACAAGAAGACAGACAGCGGCTTTGTGTTTGATGCTGCTGCGAAGATAGGCGAGGACGGCAAGGTGTCCTTCCCATTGTCCGAGGGCGGCGACTATGTGATCATGATAAAGGATCACAGCCCTGTATTCGGCGATGTCAACGACGACGGTCTGTTTACGGCTGATGATGCATGGGCGGTGCTGATGGACTATGTCGAGTTAAAGGAAGCGCCCAACCCCGAGCAGCTCGACTTCAACGGCGACGGCAAGCTGACTCCTGCGGATGCATCGGCTATCGCAAAGGCACTGCTTTAATATTTCAGGGCAGGCTATACCCTCACTTTGTGTCAAAATCTGATTACAAACCGACAAATCGCAAGTGAATAATACAGATAGTTTACAAAAACCGCGATATTTCATCAAAAAACGAATACTATAAAGCTCCTGCATACTGCCTCGGACAAGCGCATATATTGTACCGAGGTGATACTATGCAGGAGCTTTTGACGCAGCAGGAGAACGATGAGCTGCTTTCGGGCAGGCTTTACATAATGGACTATACCGGTAACGTTGAGTCGCCGCCTGCGCCAGAGCAGCAGGACGAGCCGCCCGAAGAAGCCGCCGAGCCTGCTGCGGCGATCCCCGAAGCGCCCGAATACGAGCGCGCAGTGCGCACGGTCAGACGCTCCGATCACCGCCCGTATGCGGCGGCAGCGGCGGTCGTGGGAGCTGTCGCAGGCGTTGCTATTGCGCTGTTCTTCCCGATAAGCGGTGGAGATTTCCTGACGGGAGTAGCGGCAAGCGCAGAGGGCGGCTTTGCCGCGGCATTTTTTCGCAGACTCGGACAGGTGGGAGCTTTCCTGCTTATCGAATTCCTGCTCGGCTATTTCGCTGCAGGCGGCGCGGTGGTGCGCATCCTGCCGTTTATCTACGGGCTTTCGGCAGGGCTGACCTCGGCAGGAGTGATCGCTTCGGGTGGCTCGGCATGGGTGATAGTACCGGAGCTTTTGTACATGGTGGCGATAACGCTCGCCGCAAATACCTCGGCAGAGCTTTCGGGGCTGCTGCTGCGCCTCATCTCGGGGGAGAGCAGCTCGGTGGTGACGAGGGGCAGTGCCTCGCGCGGCTACGACCTGCAATTCGCGGTGTACCTGCTTGCGATACTGACAGTTGCGCTGATAGAAGCCGCAGTAAAGACGATGTAAAATATCCGCCCGAAAAAGGGCGGATATCTCTTTTAGCCGATGAGCGGCTGGATCTGCTTTCCGCGGATGGCGGCTTCGATGGTCTGCGGTATCTTTGTAAAATCCGCAAGCATCGAATACGGCTTTGCGGCGCTGTCGTCCTGATAGGTGGGCACGAAATAGAAATTCTTGTAGTTTCTGAGCATGCCTATGTTCTTGGCTGCGCCCGAGAGCGCGTCGTTTGTCGATACGGCGATGACCACGGGACGCTCGTTGCGCAGGTGGCTCTTTACCGCCATGCAGACGGGGGTGTCGGTGATGCCGAGCGCAAGCTTCGCGGGCGTATTGCCCGTGCAGGGTGCTACAAGCAGCACATCAAACAGCTTTTTCGGTCCGACAGGCTCGGCGTCGGTGATTGTGTGGATGACCTCGCGGTGGGTGATGGAGCGCAGCCGCTCAGCGTGCGCCTTTGCCTCACCGAAGCGCGTATCCAGTGTGTATGCGTTGTGCGACATTATCGGGGTCAGCTCGCAGCCGATAGCCGCAAGCTCCTCAAGCTGTCTGAAGACCTTTTCAAAGGTGCAGAACGAGCCGCATACGGCAGCGCCGACTCTAAGTCCCGACAGCTTACTTACATCGGTCATATATCTTAAATTCCGCCATGGCGGCGGAAGCCTCCTTTCGTGGTGATCTACCCGCGTGCGGAAAGAATAGCGTCCGCGATGGCTTCGCCTGCTGTTCTTGGCGAGTACGCGCCGGGCAATCCTGCCGCGTCTATGAAGCGTATGCCGTACTGCACGGCATAGTCCTTTTCGGGCGATGGGCGGCGGGTCGCAAGCTCCATAAACAGCGTGCCTGCTTTCATGCAGCGGAAATCCTGCGGCGAAAACAGCGAGGCGGGGACGGTATTCACGATTATATCAGCCTTTTCGCAAAGCGCGGAAAGCTCGGCGATGCCTGCTGTACGGCAGTGCTCGGTGCGGGCACGGGCGCGCTGCTCGGCGCTTCGTGCGCAGACGGTGACGTCCGCGCCGAACGGCTTCAGAAGCCGCGCTGTAAGCTGTGCGATCCTGCCGCCGCCCGTGATGATCACATCCGCCCTGTCAAGCGAGTAGTCTGTGTTTTGTATAAGCAGCGCAACGGCGGCTTCGGCGGTGAGTGCCGCGTTTACTATTGTCAGCGGCTCGTAGGCGAAGTAGTCGGTAAGCTTCAGTCCCTGCTCGCGGCAAAGCTCTCTCAGCAGCGGCGAAGTGCCTCCCGAGAACACGGTCGCACCCTCCGCGGCATACTCTGAGATAAGCGCGAGCGGCAGCTTTTCGTTGCTGAGCGGCGCATTGATAAAGCCCTCCTCGCGCGAGAACGGCAGCGGCAGCACGATGTTATGGTATCTGCCCTCGGCCTGCGGAAGAAACGCAGAAAGCCCGATAGCCGCCACGCTGTGACGTTCCGCAAGAGCCTTTGCCGCATAGATTATCCTGCGGTCACCGCCTATAAAAAGAAATCTGTTGTCCATAGCTTACCTCCGTTTACTGCCTTGTCACATTTTATGCAGACGGGAGGAAAGTGTTAATATAATGGACAATTAAAAAAGCCGCCCTGAGGCGGCTTTTTGCTGTTAGTCTGTTGTCATGGACTCTACCATGCTGTTCAGTTCCTCTACTATTGCAGATACCTCCTGAACGCTTCCGCTGATCTCCTCAGAGCCTGTGCGGATACGGTCCATAGCGTTGACCGTGTTGTCTGCGCTTGCGCGTGTGATATCCATCTTCTTGGTGATCTCACCTGTCACCTCGTGGATGTTCTTGATGCTGGAAAGGATCTGCTCCGTATTGGCTTCAGCCTTCTTTACGGTAGCGTTGGACTTCATCGCAAGCGAGCGTACCTCGTTTGCTACTACTGCAAAGCCCTTACCCATCGCGCCGACTCTCGAAGCCTCGATAGACGCGTTGATAGCGAGGATATGTGTCTGCTCTGCGATGTCCTTGATATTGCCCAGCATACGCTCGTATGCGTCGATATTGGTGCTGATGTCGCGTACCGAGCTGCTGATGGTGGACAGTGCCTCCACAACGCCCTGTATCTGCTCGTTGAGGCCGCGCATCTCCTCCATTACCTGACTGTTCTGTGTGAGGTGCTCCTCGGAGTTTTCTGCGATAGGCATTACCTTGTCCTGCAGACTTGTGAGGGCTTCCTTCATCTCGTATACAGCCTGAGCGATGTCGTTTCTGTTCTGCTCGGTCTTGCGCTGCAGCTCCTGAATGTGCTTCTTCTCGTACTGAACGCAGTTCATGGGAGTGTTGTTTCCTGCAAGGATGGACAGTGCCATGTGGCGGCAGCTCTTGTAGCCGCAAGCGTGGCAGTCATACTCGCGCTCGATCTTGGTGTGCTTATCCATCTGAGCGAATACAGCGTTGATCTCAGCCTCTGTGGGCTTTCTGCTTACGCTTCTGTCGGTGTAGGTGCGCAGGAAGTCGTTTATATCCAGCTTCTTGAAGATATTCTTGTGGAAACGCTTCAGACCGCTCTGCTTCTTAGCCCAGCCTCTTGCGTTTATCATTACGTCGTAAGCGTTGAAGCTGTTGAAGTCCTCGCGTGCGCCGACACCCGAGTTACATCCGAACTCACAGGAGAGAACGTCGTAAACGGTGGGGAGCTTATCCTTGCTGGATGCGAGGTAGTGATCGAGGTCCTCATAGATCTTCTGAACGCCCTCGGAGGTTGTAACGGAAAGGTCAGGCTCGTACTCCTTAAGACATTCCTTAAGACCGCCGGGGATGGGGTAGAACGCGCCGTCGAAGCCGCGTGCATCGGACCATTCAAACTCGCTTCGGCCTGTCTTGAGGGTAACGTTATGCTCCTTTATGTACTCGGCAAGCTTTCTGAAAGTAACGTTGTACTTGATGATGCCTGTATTTCTGAACTCATCGCCCTTTGCGATACAGGGGGAGAGTCCTACCAGTGTATCGGTACTGCCGAGGTATTTTCTCACATACACCGCAGAGCACATCATCGGGCTCTGGATGGGGGAGAGGCTCGGGAACAGCTCGTTCTTATGCTTCTCGGCATAGTTTATGATAGCCGCACAAGGCTGGGAGATGATCTTTGCCTTGGGGTTCTCTCTTACATACTTTATATGCAGATATGTACAGATATCCGCGCCGAAGGAGGTGTCGTATACATCCTTTACGCCCTGCTCCTTCAGCCACTGGAGCACATGGCGCCAGCTTCCGTCGAAAGCGGTCTTTATCGCAGGCGCAACGATGAGCGAAACATTACCGCGCTTTATCTCCTGCATGAACAGCTCGATATCGTCCTCATAATCTCTTGCACCATGGGTACATCCCTTGATACATTCGCCGCACTGGATACATTCGTCAGTGTTTACGTGAACTACATTACCGTCATATCTGTTTGCATTAGGGACGGGGCAGTGTCTTATACAGGCATTACAGCCTATACACTTATCTTCTAATACCTTTACCATAATGATACCTCACAATATTTTGTCTGTGCCGTAGTGCGTCGGCATGGTCTTAAAAAGCCAATACTATATAGTAATTGACTATTGTTAATTATTATATCATGCAAAGGGAGTTTTGTCAATAAAATAACACATTTGTTAAGCATTTTTGTAGAATTTCACAAATATGTCATATTCGGATAATACAAAAAATATAACCCCCCCGAAGTCTGACGCCGCGGAGTGGTTGGTATATCAGGAGATATCGATAACGCGCGAAAGCCCCTGAACGCTCTCAAATCTGAATGTCACGGCTCTGCCGCCGATATCCGCGAGGATAACGTCGCCCTGCTGTTCAAAGCCATAGCCGCTCTGGTACAGAAAGCCTGCAAGGAGCAGTCTGTGGTCGCAGTAAAATCCGCTTATTATCTCGATGTACTGCTTTATGAAGTCCTGTGTGGACAGCGGCTCGAACACAGCCTCTGGCAGGTCCTTCACCGTCACGAAAGCCGCGCCGCCGTTGTATGGACAGCGGTAGTAGCAGATATCCTCATCGCTGACCGCACAGCTTACCATGGCGAGGTTGTGACCCGTATGGAGCTCGTCCAGCATAA
>JAZQEQ010000236.1:0-2551 GCA_045539055.1 Oscillospiraceae bacterium
CTTATTGGTGTTTACGAGCTGGGTCTCGCCGTTTCTGAGATAGTCCAGCCATGTCAGAAACCAGCCGCGGTATACTTCGTGTTTCATAAGCTCGGCGGTGACGATTGCGATGTCGCGCGCTGTGGAGTAATGTCCGCTGTCGTCAAAGCCTACGCAATTGGTGTAGTGCGTGTTTGTCATACCGAGCTCCTTTGCGCGCTTGTTCATTTGCTTTACGAATTGCGCCTCGCTGCCTGCGGTATGCTCGGCAAGCGCAACACACGCGTCATTTGCCGAGGCTATTATGACCGCTTCGATAAGCTCTGCTACCGTCATTTCCTCACCGACCGTCAGCCATATCGTTGAGCCGTCGGTGTCCTGCACGGCGGCGGAGGCTTTTACTTTCTCCTCTAAGGATAGAGAGCCGTCCTCTATCGCCTCCGCCCAGAGCAGCAGCGACATTATTTTGGTTACGGATGCCATCGGCAGCTTTTCGTCGGCGTTAGACGAGGACAGTACCTGCATAGTCTCTGCTTCTATCAGAATTTCTGCTTTTGATTCGCCTTCTGCGCGTGCGACAGGGGAGAGCGGCATAAGTGCCAGCGCAAGCAAAACAGTCAGTAAAATACAAATGAGTTTTTTCATGTACAAACCTCCATATTCTAATTTAATATATGGAGTGTGCGGCGAATTATTACGCAAAGTGTGTTAAATTCAGTTGAAAATAGCATGATTTTATGGTAAAATCAAATTGTAATGATTGAAAGGAGCGCGTCGGAATATGCTCAGCGGATATTACGGAAATCTTAAGGGAAAAGTATTTAAAAGCGATGGCTGTACGAGCGCAAAGCGCACCGATTTTGATTTTTCCAATGGAAAAGAATCAAGACCGACCAATGAAGACAGAAATCAGCTGCTTACATTGTTTTCTGCGAGGAAAGCCAAAAACACAGGCTACGCATTTATTGCGGGAGGCTTTGTGTGTATTATCATAGTTATCTCGGTTGTTCTTGCGACGGCTTTGCGTGGTGAAGATGCGCCGCTTGCGGCGTTAATCGCACTTCCCATTATGATAACTGCGGTGTGTTTCATCGTTTTCGGAATCTACAGTGCTGTGAACGCTCCGAACAAAGAAAAAGCCGTGTTAAGGTTGTTTGAATTTGAAGTGCAGCGTGCACATATAATAGGACGCGGACGATATGCGTCGGGCAGGACTCGCTACGATATTGATGAGCTATCGGAAGAGACTGCGTTGGGCAGCGCTTTATCTCCCGCCTGTGGGCTTATACTGGAGCTTGGTGGAAATCTTGTCGAGCTTTGCAGCGAGGAAAGCGTTGCGGCGGCACGCGGCGGTGTGAAAAAGGGTGACAAGGTGCGTATGGCGATGCTTGACAATGGAAAGAAGATATTTATTGCGATATATTAAAGGAGGAAAAACTATGGAATTCTGGGACAAGGTAGCAGGGGTCTATGACATCACACAAGCTGTAAACGGCAAGGTATATAAAGAGATGCTGGAGCTGGTTGAGGAGCTGGTGCCTGAGGGTGCGACAGTGCTTGACACTGCTGCGGGCACTGGACAGCTTTCTTTTGCTGCGGCTAAGAAAGCAAAGCAGGTGGTCTGCACTGATCTTTCGCTGCCGATGCTGGATAAGGCTAAAGCTAAGGCGAAAAAGCAGGGAACAGACAATATCAGTTTTGAGGCGCGTAATATCTTTGATCTTGCTGATGAAAACGAGACCTACGATGTTGTAATGGCGGGCAATGTTCTGCATCTTCTGGAAAACCCCAAGGGCGCAGTAAAGGAGCTTTGCAGGGTAACTAAAAAGGGCGGTCTGCTGATACTTCCTACTTATGTAAACAGCGGCAAGCCGGTGCTTGTTGAGCTTTATAAAAAAGTCGGCTTTAGTCCCGCTAAGGACTACACCTCAACAAGCTACAAAAAGCTGCTTCAGGAGTGTGATTGCGGCGAGGTGAGAGCGAAGCTTATCCGCGGCAGAGTGCCGTGCTGCTTCGCGGTCATCAGAAAGAAATAAAAATAATATCGCCCCTATGAAAATAGGGGCGAATTTTTTATGTTGTGATGGATTTAATCCTGCATATCACTCAGCGTATCCTGAAGTTCTTCAAGAGCATCGTTCAGCTCATCAATAGCATTAGCCACCGAGTCCTGCGCACTTTCAATGCTGTCCGAAACGATCTCCTCTATTTCATTGGGGGAGAGGTTAGGATTGCCTGCGAGCGAGGCTCTTATTGATTCTCCCAGCTCGTCGAAATCGAAGTTCCTCAATGATTCAAGCGAGCCTGCTATGGATTGAGCGATAGAGTCCGATGCGGTATCGTTCGTGCTTGCACAGCTGAACGGGAAGCCCTGAGGCACTTCAAACGGGAAGCCTTTCGGCGGCACAAAGCCTGAGGGCTGCTCATTTTTCGGTGCGCTGTTATCGCCGCTTTGCTGCTTGTTGCCATACATCTGCTCCAGGCGCACGGTGCTGTAATTCGTGTTTGTGGGCCAGCCGTCCGCAAAGATTATGTTGTGACGCTGCGGACGATACTGCTCGTATGGATCAAC
>JAZQEQ010000237.1:0-5200 GCA_045539055.1 Oscillospiraceae bacterium
CTTGTTGCGCTGCATTCTGCGCATCACAGCAAGGTGATGAAAGCGCTTATGGGAACAACACTGAACCTCAAATGGCGGCATGGCGACAGGGAACGTGTATGGTGCGCGATGCCCTCGCATCCTATCGCAAAGGGAATACCGCAGCACTTCGAACTGCCCGTAGAAGAGATGTACGGCGAGCCTTTCGATATCCCGAAGCCCGATGATGTTATATTCCTCGGGTGGTTCAGCGGCGGCGAGGTGTTCAGGAGCGGCGTTACCTTCACACGCGGAAACGGCAGGATATTCTACTTCCAGCCGGGTCATGAGGAGTACCCCATCTATCACGACGAAAACGTGCAGAAGGTGATCACTAACGGCGTGAGATGGGCTTGTAATCCTGATGCCGCGCAGCATAGTGAGATACCTGTGGAAAATACTGAGCCGCTGGAACAAAATACTTGATTTATAAATGAAAATGTGCTATACTTTAATCAACTAAAATTATCGGAGGTGCGATATGGCAGGAATACTTGATTACGAGTGCCCATGCTGTGGCGGTAAGATAGAGTTTGACAGCTCCTCGCAGCAGATGAAGTGTCCCTACTGCGATACAGAGTTCGAGGTAGAAGCGCTCAAGGAATACGGCGCTATGATGAACGAGACCGAGCAGAAGCCCATGGAGTGGGATGTTACTCCAGGCGGTGAATGGGCGGAGGGTGAAACTGCTGGAATGTCAGTGTACACCTGTAACTCCTGCGGCGGCGAGATAGTTGCAGACGCTACCACAGGCGCAACAGCCTGCCCGTATTGCGACAGCCCTGTTGTTATGACAGGACAGTTCGGCGGCGATCTGCGTCCCGACTATGTTATCCCGTTCAAGCTGGATAAGGAGGCTGCAATGGCGGCGCTCAGAAAGCATCTTGAGGGCAAGTTCCTGCTTCCTGCGGCTTTCAAGGACGAGAACCATATCGATGATATCAAGTGCGTTTATGTTCCTTTCTGGATGTTCGACACAGGCGCAAAGGGACAGTTCGTTTACAGGGCAACAAAGGTGCGCCGCTGGGAGAACCCTCGCTACCGCTACGAGGAGACAAAGTTCTACTCTGTTATCCGCGCAGGCAGCATAGCTTTCGAGCACGTGCCTGTTGACGGATCTTCAAAGATGCCTGATGACCTTATGGAGTCTATCGAGCCGTTCAATTTTGCGGAGGTAAAGGACTTCAACACCGCGTATCTTTCGGGATACCTTGCGGACAAGTACGATGTTACCGCAGAACAGAGCATCGACCGTGCTAATAATCGCGTAAAGGAAAGTATGCGCGATGAGTTCAGAAGAACTGTAACAGGCTATTCCACCGTTATGCAGCAAAAGGAGTCCATTTCACTTCAGAACGGCAAGGTGAGATATGTTCTGTGCCCCGTATGGATGCTGAATACCTCGTGGAACGGACAGAATTTCCTGTTTGCGATGAACGGTCAGACGGGTAAATTTGTAGGAAATCTTCCTGCTGACATGGGCAAGTTCTGGCGATTCCTGCTGATGTTCTGCGTCATCTTTGGCGCAGTCGGTGCGGGAATTGGTATTCTTCTCGGACTTATGGGAATCATTTAAGGAGGGCATGACATGAAGAAATTAGCAGTTTTGGTTTTATGTATTGCGATGATGTTCTGCCTTTCAGTTACGGCGTTTGCTGAGGGCGGCGGCTCGGACGGCGGTATCAATGTAGGCGCGGCGGTCATCGGTGCACTTATCGGTATCGTTATTGCTGTTATCGTGATGATGTCGCTCAAAGGTCAGCTCAAAAGCGTGCGTATGCAGCACGCGGCTCAGAATTACATAAAACAGGGAAGTATGCAGGTGACAACGGCACGCGAGATATATCTCTACAAAAAGCTTAAGGCTACTGAAAAGGCGCGTAACATCGATTGAATAAAAAAATAGCAGAGGTTAAAGCCTCTGCTATTTTTGTTTATTACAACTCTGCGATTATTTCCACTTCCGCAAGAACGCCTTTCGGAAGATCAAGTCCGCCCACACAGCTTCTTGCAGGCTTTGCGGTGAAATACTCGCCGTACACCGCATTGAACGCTGCGAAATCCGCGATATCATGGAGATAGCAGGTGGTCTTTACAACGTTGTCAAAGTTGAGTCCCGCTTCTGTGAGGATAGCCTTTATGTTCTCGCATATCTGCTTTGTCTGAGCTTCTATGCCGCCGTCAACGATCTCGCCCGTTGCGGGGACTATCGCTATCTGACCCGAGGCAAACAGCAGGTTTCCTGTTATCTTTGCCTGGCTGTAGGGTCCTATTGCCGCGGGTGCATTGGTCGTGCTTATAGTCTTCATGTTGAGTTCCTCCTTATGATGCTACTATCTTGAAGCCCTTGTCTGTAAGAGCCTGTTTTATCTCGTTGAGATGCTCGAAATTCCTTGTTTCAAGCTGGATACGCAGGAAGCAGCCGTTGATGTCGCTGTTTGCGTCGGCACGCTCGTGATGAACGGCAGTTACGTTGCCGCCGAGCTTTGCGATCACGTTTGCTACACCTGTGAGCTGACCGGGCTTATCCACAAGCTGAATGGTGAGCAGACAGTTTCTGCCTGATTTTACAAGTCCGCGGCGGATAACTCGTGAGAGTATCGTAACATCGATATTACCGCCAGACACAAGGCATACTACCTTTTTGCCCTTTACGGGTATCTTATTGAACATAACAGCCGCAACGGACACCGCGCCTGCGCCCTCTGCGATCAGCTTCTGCTGCTCGATAAGTGCGAGGATCGCGCCTGAGATCTCATCATCGGTGACTGTAACTATCTCGTCAACATATTCCTTTACAAGCTCGAATGTATTCGCGCCGGGCTCCTTGACTGCGATACCGTCCGCAATGGTGGATACAGCGTCAAGACGCTCGATCTTGCCATCGGTGATGGAGTTTGCCATGCTGGGCGCGCCCGAAGCCTGTACACCGTACACCTTGATGTTGGGGTTGAGCTGCTTTATCGCAAAGGCAACGCCGCTGATAAGTCCTCCGCCGCCGATGGGAACGACCACTGCGTCCATATCGGGAAGCTGGTCTAAAAGCTCAAGTCCTATCGTTCCCTGACCTGCGATGACATTCTCGTCGTCAAATGGGTGGATAAAGGTGTAGCCCTTTTCGTCGCGAAGCTGAAGTGCCCTCTGATAAGCGTCGTCGTACACGCCCTCAACAAGGCAGACATCCGCGCCGAAAGCCTTTGTTGCCTCTACCTTTGAGATAGGCGCGCCATCGGGCAGACAGATGAGCGACTTTATTCCTGCCTTTGTCGCAGCGAGCGCAACGCCCTGCGCGTGGTTTCCTGCGGAGCAGGCGATAACGCCCTTTGCCTTTTCCTCATCGGAAAGCTGAGAGATCTTGTAGTACGCGCCGCGCACCTTGAACGAGCCTGTCACCTGCAGGTTTTCGGTCTTGAGATAAACATCCGCGTCGGGGTTTATCTTAGGTGCTTTGATGAGGTCGGTGGTCCTGATGACCTCCTTCAGAACGTGGGACGCCTTGTAGATCTTGTCGAGTGTAAGCATAAAAAATCCTCCTTTGATGTCGTGTGCAGAGGAGGGGTTTAAAAAAGCCCTCTCACCATGAATGGAAAGAGGGCAACAATATCGAAAAACTCAGCCTCTGTACATCCAGCAATGCACTTCCCTGTAACGGGGGAATTCCGTACAGCCTTACTTATGGGATGCCATTTTCGAGCTGTCTGCTACGGGCGGATCATTCGCCTTGTCCTTTACTGCCTCGCACCAAACGGCAGCTCTCTGAAAAAGGGTGGTCAGGTGAATGGCGGCAATGCCGCACCCATCAACGCATTTATCAAGTTTACGCTTTAATTATACAACGCTTTAAAGCGTTTGTCAATAGCTTTTTTTAAAAAAATCAAATTATCTTCCAGAACGTTGGCGTCTGCATCTCGCGCAGCATCTCTATCTGCGCCTCGGCGCGGTCGCAGGAGGCATAGATCTCGTCGTTCTCCTCCTCTGCGAACGACACTATCTCCGCAAGGGAGGAGGTTATCTCCACCGCATGCCCTAGATCGTTTATCAGGATGTTGAAATACATCATATCATCCCACATCTGCTGAAGCTCCTCGGCATAGTCTGCGCTGCGCTCGTATTCGCCGCGGCGGAAGCTTTCCTCCACAAGGCTGATATGGTGGCTCATGTCGTTTGTTATGCTGTGTGTTGCGATGACGGAGGAGATGCATCCTGCTGTCATTATCGACAGCATCGAAACGCTTACGGCAAGTCTGTTCATTTATTCCACCGCCTTTTTTATCAGAATAGTGCTGCCGTTTTTGTCGGCAGTCATAAGGAACACGTCCTTTTTGCTTACGTTGTTTTCGCGAAGCTGCTGATTGAGCCAGCCCTGTCCCAGTCCCAACAGTCCTAGCTGCTCCTCGTCCTCAACACCGTCGCGGATGATGACGGACGGCGGGTCGAAGCTTGTACCCCCACAGCCCACATCAGAGCGCTGCGCTGGCTGGAAATCGCGCTTTTGCAGGAAATTTATCTTGCCTGTTGTTTCGACTATCGCGTAATAGACCTCGCCGATATCGAATATCTGCTGCTCACGCATTGCCTCCACAAGGTCGTCAACGGTGTAGCGCAGGCGTTTCATCTCCTTTTGCTGGATGATACCCTCGGAGATGATGATGCGCGGCGAGCCGATTATCAGCTTTCTGAAGCGCGGGGATCTCATCATTATAGTTGACATTATCACGTCTATGCACACAAGCGTGAATATCGGGATGATCCCCATCAGCATCGGCACGGATGAGTCCTCGACAGGCATCGAGGCGATGTTTGATATCAGTATCGTCACCACAAGCTCGGATGGCTGGAGCTCGCCAAGCTGACGCTTGCCCATGAGCCGCAGGGAAAAGGTTATCACGGCATAAAGTATGCACGCGCGTATAAGTATTACAGCCAAATCTGTCCCTCTTTTCGATCGTTTTTCAGGATTATTATGGCGGTTTTGCATGGGAATATTCGGTTTTTAACAGTGATATTAGGCATATCGGATAATTTGAAAAATTCTCTTGTAAAATTGACAGACTTGTGATATAATCTAGAATGTATATTTGTAATTTACTATACGAAAGGAAGATAATATTATGAAGATCGAGACACAATGCTTACACGAGGGCTATACTCCCAAAAACGGCGAGCCCAGAGTAATGCCTAT
>JAZQEQ010000238.1:0-4653 GCA_045539055.1 Oscillospiraceae bacterium
ATGTTTTCTGCGATAATCCTTGCGGCAGGCAGTGCCTCGCGCATGGAGGGAATAAACAAGCAGCTCGCCGAGATAGACGGCGTTCCTGTGTTCGTGATGAGCGCACTGAAATTCAATGCCTCGGACATGGTGAGCGAGGTAATAATAGCCGCACCGCAGAGCGATGTACAGCAGTTTACGGAGCTTGCGAAAAGCTTCGGCGTTACAAAGCTTAAGTGTGTTGTTTCTGGCGGCGAAACAAGGGCGCTGTCGGTGAAGAGCGCGCTGTCCTTTGTGGCGGGCGACTGCGATCATATCGCGATACATGACGGGGCAAGACCGCTTATCGAAACGGCGGACATCGACCGCGTGCTTAATGATGCGATAGCGCATGAAGCAGCGATAGCTGCAGCGCCTGCGACAGATACAGTGAAGGTATCGCAGGGCGGCTTTATCGCAGATACTCCCGACAGGAGCGCACTTTACTACGCGCAGACTCCGCAGGCTTTTTCCAAAAAGCTTTATCTGGATTGCCTCAGACAGTTAGGCGATGAGGCGGCTTTGCTCACTGACGACAGCGCGCTTATAGAACGCTGTGGCGGCAGAGTGAAGCTTACGGAAGTGACAAAGTGCAACATGAAGATCACCCGCCCTGACGACCTTGCGGCGGCGGAGGCTATTTACAGGAACAGGAGAACGTAACAATGATAAGAGTAGGCAATGGCTATGATGTACACAGACTTGTAGAGGGCAGAAGGCTGGTGCTTTGCGGTGTTGAGATACCCTCGGAAAAGGGACTGCTCGGACATTCCGACGCGGACGTTGCCGCGCACGCGCTGATGGACGCGCTGCTTGGTGCGCTTGCAATGGGCGATATCGGGCTGATGTTCCCCGACAACGCACCCGAGTACAAGGACGCAGACAGCATGATGCTGCTTATGGATGTTATCTCGCTGGTAACGGCAAGAGGCTACACGCTTTCAAACCTGGATATAACCATCATCGCGGAGCAGCCTAAGCTTGCGCCGTATATCGCGTTCATGCGCGAAAACCTCGCGGTTGCTTTCAGCTGCGAGATAGACAGGATAAGCGTCAAGGCGACCACCGAGGAGGGTCTCGGACTTGCAGGACAGGGAATAGGCGCACACGCAAGCGTGCTGCTGACGATGCAGTGATATCTACTTAAAGGAAGTTACAAATGCAAAAAATATTAGGCTATATCCGCCGCGCCTGTCAGGAATTTGACCTTATCGAGGACGGCGACCGTATCGCGGTGGGCGTTTCGGGCGGCAAGGACAGCCTTGTTCTGCTGGCGGGACTGGCGCACATGAGGCGGTTTTATGAGAAGAAATACGAGATAGTTGCGATAACGCTCGACCCACGTTTCGGTAATGAGGACGGCGACTATACCGCAGTGGAGAGGCTATGCGAGAGCCTCGGCGTGGAGTTCCATCTGCTTCGCACAGACATAGCGGAGATAGTGTTCGATATCCGCAAGGAGTCGAGCCCCTGCTCACTGTGCGCTAAGATGCGCAGAGGCGCTCTGCATGACGCGGCGAAGCAGTTCGGCTGCAATAAAATTGCGCTCGGACACAACAACGACGACGCTATCGAGACGTTTATGATGAACCTCTTTAAAGAGGGCAGGATAGGCTGCTTTGCGCCGATATCCTACCTTTCACGCAAGGATATCACAATGATAAGACCGCTTGTATTCGCGCCTGAATACGCGGTTTCGTCCTGCGCAAGACGGAATAATTTTGAGATAGTACAGTCGAAGTGTCCAGCCGACAAAAACACTACCCGACAGACCACAAAGGAGATGCTGGCGAAAATGGAGCATGAGGACAAGGGCATAAAGCAGCGCATTTTCGGCGCGATGCGAAAGGCGAATATCGACCGCTGGGGCTACAAGGATGAGGAGCAGGAATGAAAAAGCTTTTATTTGTCCTGTGGCAGTGCACATGGGGGAGCGTTCAGAGCCTTGTTGGTGCGGTGATGTTCCTGTGCCTTATCGGCAAGAAGCATTATATCTTTCACGGTGCTGTGGTGACGGAATGGGGCTATCACGGCAGCGTGTCGCTCGGGCAGTTCATATTCCTTGCAAAGAGCAGGGAGGACGTGCGGCCGCATGAGTTCGGGCACTCGATACAGTCGCTTATATTAGGGCCGCTGTACCTGCTCGTTATCGGGCTTCCGTCGGTACTGTGGGCAGGGCTTCCCGCGTGCAGGAGCGTGCGCTGCAGGCGGAAGATGTCGTACTTCGATTTCTACACCGAGAGGTGGGCGGACAGGCTTTCGGAGAGGTTTGGGATTTGCGATAAAAAGGAGAGGATTGAATGAAACCAACAGTAAAAATAGGACGCTTAGTATCATGCTTTTTAGCAGGTGTGTTTATAACGTTGCTTTTCTGGCTGTCTTTGTCGCCTTATTTCGATATCAGATTTGGCTTAGTTTCTCTTTTAATTGTAATTCCTGTATCTGTGTTTATTGTGCAAGACAAACATTTCTCTTTTTTCCCTTATAATGTAGCGGCTTATTTCGCAGGTCTTATATTATCGTTATTGGTCGAAATAGCAATCGACTTTATACATATCCTGTTTGAGCTTGCAGGCGCTGAAATGAACCCCGGTGATGGGCTCGGAGTGCTTTTTAGCGCGCCGTTTTATGCTGTGGCAGTCCTATTGATCGTTGGAATATCCAGTGCTGTTTCCGCTGGCAGAAGCAAGCGCATATCAGATACTGATGAACTTGAATAGATCACAGCCTGCAGAAACGCGACACATCGCGACTTTGCAGGCTGTTTTTATTTGCACCCATTTATAAGCCACTCAAAAAACTCGAACAGCGCAAATCGTACCTCGACCGTTTCCGTCTTTTCGTCGCTTACGAGCACATCGGGCAGAAGCTCGGTCTGCTTTGTTTCGCTTGCAACGGGGATACACAGCGGCGGAAACATCACGCACCACCAGTTCTGCCCCACGCCGCTGCCGAGCGTTATACGAAGCGCGGTGTACTCGCCTGCAGGGAGCGTTACGTTGTCGTAAACGCGCGTGTTGAAGTGCATATTGCAAATCTCGGCTGTGGCGGAGTAGGGTGCACCCTCGGCGGCGAGAAATTCGTTGCAGGAGCGCTCTATCTCGGGCAGGAGAGCCTCGGTCTGCGCTATCGCGTGAGCGACATCGCTCTCGCAGGCGAGCCTTGCGCTATACTCATTCAGAATATAGTCGCGAAGTTTCAGCTTTATATCCTGATCGTACTCGCTGTCTGAGTTTGCAGGGATATGCAGGCGCAGCACCTCGCTCTGTACTCTCTCGCAATCCGCCGCAAACCCACGGAAGCCTGACAGCAGCAGTGCCGCGGCTATGCCCAGTGCCATAACTATATCAGCCTTTAATATCTTCATTATGTATCACTCCTTTGTAATTTCAGTATTGACGGAGTGAAGAAAAATAAACACGCGCTGCTAAAAAAACAGCGCTTGTTTTTATATGTGCGGGTTTAACCCGATAAACATCAGCCCTTTTTCCTTCTGCCCGAAAAGCAGCTCTATCGTATCGCCCTTGCTGTACACTATCTCGGAATTGGTGTCCAGCGGAATATTTCGGGACATGAATTCCTGCTGCATGAAGTCGTAGTAGAAGACTTTGAGCATACCGTTTGAGGTGTAGCCTATATGTGCGGTTATGATGTGTATCTCGGCGTACTGCATTACGCGGAATTTATCTCTCAGCGACAGAATGAGCGCTGCAATAAAGATGATTGCGATCGCGCCGAGCTCGAGATAGACGTTGAACTCGGTGTTGATGATGACTGCCAGCATAAGCAGCGCAAAGCCCAGTCCCATGCCGAAGAATTTCTTGTCAAAAGCGGCAAGCTTCTCGCGCTTGTCGTGAGTGAGCGGTCGGTGCAGCTCCTTCAGATATTCAAGCTCCTGTTCTTCCATGGCGATCTCCTTTTACGAAAAAGGGCACTTTATTGAAAGTGCCCTGTAAAATTATTTCTGTAAGAAAATGTTGATAAGCTCGTGACCAACGGGGCGGAAGATTCCGCTTGCCTCTGCGTGAGCCTCGTCAAACTTTTCGACTCCGTTCACTTCCTTAGTGCTGTCGTAGATAAGGTAGGGAACGGGGTTCGCGGTGTGAGTCTTGAGATCGAGGGGAGTGGGGTGGTCGGGGCAGATGAGGATACGGATATCCTCGCCCTTGAATGCTTCAAGCATAGGACCGAGCACCTGCTCGTCGATGATCTCGATAGACTTCACCTTGTTCTCGACCTCGGCACGGTGTCCGCACTCGTCGGGAGCCTCCATGTGTACATACACGAAATCAGCGCCGTCCTTCAGCGCCTTGATAGCAGCTTCTGCCTTGCCCTTGAAGTTGGTGTCGATGTAGCCTGTCGCGCCTTCTACCTCGATAACGTCCATATCAGCAAACTTGCCGATGCCTTTAAGCAGGTCAACAGCGGAGATCATAGCGCCGCTCACGCCGTACTTTTCCTTGAAAGGAGTAAGCTCTGCACGCTTGCCCTCGCCCCACAGCCAGATGCTGTTTGCAGGGCGCTTGCCGCGTGCCTCTCTAGCCTTGTTTACGGGGTGATCCTTAAGCAGGTCATAGCTGCGCTTCATGAGGTCGAGCAGCTTTTCAGCGTTGGGAGAGGTGCTGAGGTATTCGG
>JAZQEQ010000239.1:0-9198 GCA_045539055.1 Oscillospiraceae bacterium
ACTTGTTTTCCCCCATGATCATAATTTTGATTGGTTTGATGTAAGCATCGCAAAACCCGAATATAGTCTTCGGATACGGCAAGCCGCATCCCTACATTTCGGCTTTGCGATGCTTTCTGCATATGCAGAAAGTGTTATTTGCTGAGCTCCCACAGTATCATTGCCGCCGCTGCCGCAGCATTGAGCGACTCTGCGCCTGTTATCGGGATATACAGACCGCCTGTGCAGGCATTCTTCACCTCATCCGAGATACCTCTGCCCTCGCTGCCGATAACGACCGCCGACTTCTCGCCGAAGCTCACCTCACCAAGCTTTTTCGCCGTATCATCGAGCATCGCTCCATAAACAGTGTACCCCTGATCTCTGAGCTCTGTTATTGTCCCAACGAGCTCACCGCCTATGCAAGGCAGCCTGAAAACACTGCCCATCGAGGCTCTGAGCGTCTTTGGCGAATATATATCAGCGCACTTATCGGAGAGCAGAACGCCCTTTATTCCCAGCGCCTCAGCCGTGCGGATTATCGTGCCGACATTGCCCGGGTCCTGTACCCCGTCCAGCAGCACCAGTTTTCCCGCGGGAATATCGCCCTGCGGTCTTTTCGCTATCTCGGCAAAAAGCCCCTGTGGTGCCTTTGTATCGGAAATATATTCGGCTATATCATCGGATATTACAGCGTATCCGTCCGCGGCAGCTCTCAAAGCTTCCGCCGCTTCAGGGTATTTTTCCTGCGCCTTTTCGGTCAGCAGCGCATAGCGTATCTCAGCGCCTGCAGCTACTGCTTCTCCGCAAAGATGATCGCCCTCTGCCACGAACACGCCCTCGCTGTCGCGCATTTTTTTGTCACGCTGAAGCTCACGAAATCTTCGAACGATGTCGTTTTTTCTTGATGTAAGCGTCACCCGAATATACCCCCTACATAGCGAAAAATCTCACGCCCCCGAAAACGAGGCGTGAGATATATCACGATTAAAGTGCAGCCTTAGCCTTCTCAGTCAGTGCTGTGAAGCCTGCAGCGTCATTGATTGCGATCTCGGACAGCATCTTTCTGTTGAGTGTGATGCCAGCCTTCTTCAGACCGTTCATAAATGTAGAATAGTTCATGCCGTTTGCCTTGCAGCCAGCAGAGATTCTTGTGATCCAGAGTCTTCTGAAATCTCTCTTCTTCAGCTTTCTGCCTACATAAGCATACTGGCCGGACTTCATTACAGCTTCCTTAGCGGTCTTGAACAGTCTGCTCTTACCACCCCAGTAGCCCTTTGCCAGCTTTAATGTTTTATTTCTTCTCTTACGAGTAGCGAGTGCGCCCTTAATGCGTGCCATGTTACATTACCTCCTAAATTT
Organism: Oscillospiraceae bacterium; assembly: GCA_045539055.1. GTDB lineage: Bacteria > Bacillota > Clostridia > Oscillospirales > Ruminococcaceae > CAG-115. The sequence continues at coordinate 1,342 of JAZQEQ010000239.1, forward strand.
TTTCTGCGGAAACCCTTATTCCGCGTTGTTCTTACGCGTTATTCTTATTTGTACGGAATAAGGCTCTTTACTGCAGCTACGTTGGTAACGTCAGCATATGCGCCTGCTCTTAATCCTCTTTTACGCTTTGTGGACTTCTTGGTAAGAATGTGACGCTTGTTGCAGTGCTGCATCTTTACCTTACCGGTCTTTGTCAGCTTAAAACGCTTTTTAGCTCCGCTGTGTGTTTTGATCTTAGGCATTTTGGTATCCTCCTTGAGATTTTCTTTTTAAAGTGCGCCCATTGCACTATCTTATTTCTTGGGGCTTAAAACCACTGCGTAGTTCTTACCCTCGAGCTTGGACGGTTTTTCGGAACCGCCGTACTCCGAAACGGCATCCATGAATTTCTTCATCAATTCTTCGCTGAGGTTCATGTGAGACATCTCTCTCGCACGTCTGAAGCGGATAGTAACCTTTACCTTGTCGCCGTTCTGAAGGAACTTGATACAGTTTCTTACCTTGATATTGAAGTCATTGGTGTCGATATTCAGCGACATCTTAATCTCCTTTACCTCGGCCTGTTTCTGGTTTTTCTTGGCTTCCTTTTCCCTCTTGGTCTGCTCGAAACGATATTTGCCGTAGTCCATGATGCGGCATACCGGAGGATTTGCGCCGGGAGCGATGAGTACCAGATCGAGATCAGCCTCGATAGCCTTATCCAGCGCGTCAGCCGTAGCCATGATGCCAAGCTGCTCGCCGTCGATGCCGATGACTCTTACTTCCTTTTCGCGGATCTCCTCATTGATGAGCTGTTCTTTAGTGCCGATTTTGAAGCACCGCCTTTCCATATTAAATCTAAAGCTCTGTGAAATAAAATAAGCGCGAGTACACACTACTCACGCTTAACTGAAAAGCCCAAAAAGGCGATATTTCATTTAAGGACCGCGCCTGACAGACTTAACGCCGGCGGGTGAGAGTGTGGTGGCTCTGCTTTATTACTCGATAATTATACTACATACAAAATGATTTGTCAAGGGGTTTTGAAAAAAATATTTGCAATTTTTGCTTTGCTTATGCGAGATCCGATGAAAACACTGTACATTCTGTGTAAAATGTGATAAAATCATATTACAGGCTAAGAAAGGCGGTGATGATAATGTCGGACAACCGAAGCATCTACATACCCAAACGCATACACAGCAGGCTGAAGAGCATCTATACAGAAAAGCTGACCGTTTTATGCGCGCCCGAAAACTACGGCAAAACAACTTTTCTGCGAGAATTCGTACGACGCACGCGTTCGTCAGCCCGTTCCTGCCGTATCATGGACAGCTACCGCTTATCAGCAAACGAATGTTTCGAACGCTACTGCGAGATCCTGCTCGGCAGTAAGGAACAGATCCCGATAACCGAGAGCGATTTTCTGAAGCTGCGCGACAAATTTGATGCTGTCCGCTGTGAAAAACCGCTTGTTATCATCATGGACTCCCAGGCCACCTCAGAAATGGTACTGAACAATCTGTATTGCTTCAGGCTTATTGCAAACCATTCACCCGCAAAGACCACCATAACCTGCGAAAGCCCTACATTCTACCGCAGGATGCTCATAGAGCACAACGATATAAATCTGATAGATTCAAACGAGCTTGCGCTTACTGTCGAGGAGACCGCCGAATATCTTCAGACTCGTGACATTTACGATGTTGATGCAGCATTTATTCACCGAAACACGAACGGCGAGATGCTGCGCATAAGGCTCGCTTCAGATCTGCTTTTAAAGGGCGAACGCCCCGAAAGCTTTGAGCTGTACTCTTTGCTTTACAATAGTGTCATCAAGCTGCTGCCGCCAAACGCGCGTTTTTCTGCGCTATGCGTGTGTATTTTCAATATAATCGATGAACAGACCTGTCTGAATATGCAGGCGGAGCCTGATATTGCGGAATTCTATGGCTCTGACATTATCACGCTCTCGTCAATAACAGACGGAATAGAGATCATCAACGAAGCACTTCCAAATCTGTGGGTAAACAGCAAGAGCTTAAAATACTCGCCGCCCGAATTTGCAAGAAAAGCTGTATCAAGAGGCTTTTTTGAACTCCCCGAAAAGATCAGAAAAGCCTTTCTGCGATGCTGTGCAAAGGATTATCTTCGCTGCGGAAAGGTATTCACGGCTATATGTCAATATTGTGCGGCAGAGGAATACGAATTAGCTGCAAGCCTCCCCGCACAAGGCATCGTGGCACTTGACTATATCCTCCTCCACAAGCGCTCCATCTACGATATCGTCAGACGTGTACCGCTTACCTGCAAGCCTATGATGCCAACGCTCGTGCGCATGGTGGCAATACTCATGCTGACTGATTATAAGGAGCAAGCAAGATACCTGTTCCATGATATCATCGCACATATATCAGCATCGGACGACTATACCGAGAGCGAGCGCAGCAATGCACTGTGCTACACACATGCCCTGCGAATGTACGAAGAATTCTATATAATAGAAAAAATGGGGGCTCATATAAAATGTGCGTATGAGTTATATTCGGGCGACACCGATTACGATCCGCCATTCTATTCATGGTCGTTGTATACGCCGTCGATATTCTCGCTTCTGTATCAGTATTCAGTGCCCACCTCAACACAGTTTGAACAGTTCACGCGCTATCACAGGATGTATACCGAGATGATACGTCACGGCGAACAGATCGAAGCCGTGTACACTGCGGAAATGTACTATTACATGGGCGACATCCGCAAAAGTCTGCCGTTGGCACTGGAAATCTCTCAGATGTGCACTGAAGAAAAATTTATTCCCACGGGACTGATCGCTTATAAGACCGCCGCAAAATGCGCGCTTTTGTCAGGTAACTGCGAGCAATATAACGAGATAGTCGGAAAGATAGCAGATATCGCAAGAAGATACTCCTCCACCGAGATCGGCGATATGGCGCTGCTGACGCTTGCAATGCTTAGTTGTCTAAAACACGGCAACGACGAAGATATTTGGCATGTGATATCGCAGGAAGATGAAGTTATCGAACGCAACCGTTACACCGCGCCATTCTGTTATTACATACGCTGCTGCTATATGCTAGCGCACGAAGAACATGAGCTTCTGCTGCAGCAGAGCCTCAAACACATAAAATTAGCGAAAGAAGTACGAAACGAAACTATCGAGATCATGATACGTCTTATTCTTGCGACTTCTAATCTTATGAGAGGGCGAACCAAGGAAGCTCAGAAGCAGTACATCAAAGCCGCTGATATACTCGGCTCGACCGAGATGATAATGCCTGTTGTCGAGCATTGTGTAAACTACCCGATGATATTCAGATATGCAGCAAAAAAGCTGAAAGGCGAATACGCTGCACTCGCAAACAGGATACTGGAAACAGCAAAGCCATGCATAGAAAGCATCGAAACTTTGCGCACCCAGGAGCTTACCGAGCAGACCATTGCCTACAAGCGCTCCGAAAAAATAACATCAAGCGAAAGCAAGCAGGCAAACGTCAGTACGCAAGCGAGAAAAGAGCTTAAGCTGTCAAAGCAGGCACTTCAATACGCGCTGTTCGCTGCTGACGGTTTCTCGAATAACGAGATCGCCGAAATGACCGGAGCATCCGCCGACAGCATCAAGAGCAGCCTGAAGCGAACATATTCAAAGCTTGGAATAAAGTCAAGAGCGCAGCTGAAAAGCATTTTATCCGAGATCATATAAACAAAAACCGTATGCCATCCGACATACGGTTTTTTGTTATTCTTCAGCTGTTTTAAGCATACTCGCTGCCTTTTCAGCCTGCTTTTTCTTATCGTGCCATATGATAACCATCATCAGAACAAACATGACCACTCCCAAAGCGGTGAGTACCAGTCCAAGCGTCATTCCCGCAGGGAAGAAATCGAGCACTATCTTATGCTCACCTGCGCTTACAGGGACAGCGAGAAGTGCACCGTCCATGGTAGTAGTCCATTTTGCTTCCTTGCCGTCGATCAGCACTGTCCAGCCCTCCTCAGCAGGAATAGTAGTGAACAGTACGCTGTCCTCTGCGGCATTTACAGTAAGCTCAAGTGTGTCGCCCGAAGTGCGTGTAAGCTCTGTTGCGGAGTTTCGCTCCTGCATAGCCTCGCTGAACTGCGCCAAAGCATTCATATCAGCGTAATAGAACTGTGCCTCTTTAAAGTACACGGCATTTTCGAGGAGCTTCAGCTTAAGCTGGAATGTATCGCCCTCGGAATAAGTGCCGAGATACTCTATACTGAAATTCTCATACAGGAAATAGTTGCTGCGATACTCGCCATTGATATACATCTGCGTTTCGCGCTCGTACTTGGTCGGGAGATACATATATACGGGACCATCCTCATGAACTGTTATGTCATAGGATATCCACGCCTCGTCATCCTCATCCTTTTTGCGATAGCTGTGGTGAGCGTCCGTAGTCGAGCCTGTGCGGATATTCTCACTGTCGAATTCAAGGTCTGTGACGGGCTTGAAGATATCATCAAGCTCCGCATTGCCCGCAAGCGTTCTCGCAAGCTCATTCTGGAGCAGGAACGGCTGTTCTATCTCAGTAAGGCTGGTATCGAGCTCTGCTGCGACCTCCATCTCGGTCGTAGTGATAGCGTAATTGTCAACATTCAGCGACAGCACATCACTTGACGCAAGATAAGCCATCGGTAGCGCATCGGAGTTCCGGTATACGGTTATTACATCCGCCTCGTTCTCCGCTTCGCTCTGTATGCCGATAGTGTCGGTATACGGAACAGTACGTCCGTCCTTTGCCATAACATACTTCACACCGAAGATATCATCTGTGAGCACAGTTGCTCCGTCATAGCGTGTATAATGCTCGCGCGAAGCAAATCCAAGCTGCTTCAGAAGCGTTATCGCCTTGGCATTGAGCGTGGAGGAGCTGTGACTCATTCCGTACATCTGAAGCGCGATAGGATCATTTACGCAGCGGTGGAACGTTTTCTCCACACGGTAGAAGCCGTCATCGTAGTCGTGCACCTGCTCGGTTACTTCCCTTGTAACAGGGATGTCAAAGCGATAGGACGCGCGTGCTGAGAACACGATGTCCTCGTGCATCTGATACAGCGTCATAGTCGTATTCAGCAGGCACTCTACACATACAAGCGCAACAATACCTATCTTCATTCCCTTTGTGTTGTGGTAGCTCTTATATGCATAGGTCATTATGCACGCGATAGCAAGAAGAACGAGAGGGATCGCAAATGTCAGCACCTGATCGTAGCTCCAGCTTTCATTGTTGAGGTCTGCGAAAAGCAGCATACACAGCAGCACCACAAACGCAGTACCGAAGCTTTTACCGCGCACGGACTTTATCTTGTCGAACGCCTGTGCACCGAAAAGCACCAGCAGGAAGCTTATCACAAAGGAATATCTGTAAGGAAGCCAGTTCGGCATCTGTCCGCCGTGCCACATCATATCCACAGGTCGGATGTACATACACAGCACAAGAAGTCCTATCAGAACTGCACCCGAAATACGCTCGCGCGCTGAGATCCTGCGGTTTATGAAATACATCACCGCAAGAACCAATGCGATAGTGCCTGCATAAAGGGCAGGCATACCCTCCATACGGACGGTATCATAGGTAGTCGGGAACAGCTTTATAAATATCTCGGATATATCGAAGTTTTCCACGATCGAATAGTCGGGTGTAGAAAACTCGAACTTGCCGTTTGAAAGCGACTTGTAGACAGGCATTATCATGAATCCCGACATCATTATCGCCGATACGGACGAAAAGCCGTACAGAAGCACAGAGCCGCAATACTCGCCGAAGCATTTGTTTTTACTCTTTCCAGAAGCAAGGTAATACAAGAAATAGATAGCCGAGAAAATACCGACCATATAGCCAATATAGAAATTTGCAACAAAAACATACACCAGCGACAGCACATACAGCTTGAAGCGACGCTTGTCACAGATGCGCTCAACACCCATGACCACCAGCGGCAGTGCGATAAGTCCGTCAAGCCACATCGGGTCCATCGTCTGTACAACAAAAAATCCGCACAGAGCATACATTATCGAAAAAGCAAGTGTTGTAACATCAGAAAATCCGCGGTGCTTCTTCAGCAGAAATGCCATCGCCAGTCCGCAGCTACCTGCCTTTGCAAGCATCATGGTGAGCAGGCCCTCGGTTATCCACGCTCTGTCCCACATCCATACGAGCAGGTTGAACGGGCTTGCGAGATAATAGCCGATGATGCCCATAAATTCGCCCGAGAGGTTTCTGCTCCAGCTGTAAAACAGACTCTCCTCCCCCGCGAAAACATCGTACATATAATCATAATAGTACACATACTGCGCGTTGAGGTCAAGCGACAGCACCGAACGTTCATCGGACGGCCACACTCCGAAAAGCATATACGCAATAAAAAGTATAACAACAGGAAGCAGAAAGCTCAGAAAATACGCATAGTTCCTCTGAACGAACTGCCATACGCGGAGCATTGCCGAATATATCTTTGAAGCTGCTCCGTTTTTTGCCGCAGTGTCTACGCTCATTTGCCGCTATCTTCCTTTCCTTTTCTGATCTCACCAACGCGCTCCGACACGATGTACCTCGGGCGTTGTTTTATCTCCTCGTATATCTTCGACAGGTAGAAGCCGATAACACCGATACCCACCAGCACACACGCGCCGACTATCAGTATCAGCAATATTACAGTTGAAAAGCCCTCCGCAGCATTTCCGCAGAAGTAGTTCACCAGCGTATGCACTCCGACAATGACCGCGAAAATACCAAAGATAACGCCCACTGCCGTGATAAGGTGGATGGGCAGGTTAGTAAAGCTCGTAATGGAGTTTATCGCGAACTTAAACAGCTTTGAAAAGCTCCACTTTGTCTTTCCTGCCGCTCTCGGTTTTACATCAAACTCTATCTTTTCCGTGCGGAAGCCTACCCAGCTTGAAAGCGCACGGAAAAACGTCATTCTCTCAGGAAGCTCATTCAGCGCATCCACCACCTTACGGTCAAGCAGCTTAAAGTCGCTTGCGCCGTCAAGATTTATACCCGAGGACGACTTCATCATCTTATAGAAGCTCTTTGCAAACAGCTTGTAGAAAAGACCTTCCTTGCCGCGCGAGGACTTTATCGCCTCGACCACCTCCGCGCCGCTCTCCCACATGGAATACATCTTCGGGATAAGCTCAGGCGGATGCTGCAGGTCGCAGTCTATAAGCACAGCGCAGTCGCCTGCCGCCGCCTTGAGCCCTGCGAAGATAGCTCCCTCTTTTCCGAAATTACGCGAAAAGCGGACGCCGCGCACATTCGGGTCAGCTTCAGAAGCGGAGCTTATCTCCGCCCATGTGCTGTCCTTTGAGCCGTCGTCCACAAAAACTATTTCGTGATCTATTTTTGCCTCGGCAAGTATTCCTGCTATCACCGAGGCGGTATTCTTTATATTCTCCTGCTCATTATACGCAGGTATGATGACCGAAAGCATTTTTATTCTCCTATGATCTTTACAACAACTTCTTTTTCGCGGCAGCCGTCAAAATCGCCGTACATTATGTACTGACGCGGACCAAGCTCAAGCTTGCCATCGGATATCGGGATAGTAACCGACGCACCGAGGAACATCTGCTTCAGATGTCCGTGCGCAGCCGAGGTATAGTCGACCTTATAGTCTGACTCCGCAGGAGCAACTCTGTCGAGCAGCCTTGCCCAGTCCTTGTAGAGATCCTCATTATCGTGCTCAAGGAACACCGCCGATGTAGTATGCTGCGAAATAACAGTGCATATTCCCTCTGTGACCATGCTGCGCCTTACGCACTGCTCCACCTCGTAGGAAAGGTTGAAAAACTGCTCCGGCTCATCCGAAGTTATAGTGAGTACCTGT
>JAZQEQ010000240.1:0-3559 GCA_045539055.1 Oscillospiraceae bacterium
ATAGCTCGCTCGCTGGATTCGCAATTGTTGTCGGGGAGCTTCAGCTTGGTGCGCTCCACGTTCCACAGCGCCGTCAGCACTGCGCCTGCACGCACGCCTCTGCACTGGGCTACAGAGAAGATCGCAGCAGCCTCCATCTCGGAGGTAAGACAGCCGCACTTCACATAAGCGTCCCATGCTGTGGAAAGCTTATTCGCAACGCCCGTAGTGGAGGGGTCGATCTCGCCGTAGAAATTATCCTTACTGTGAACGACTCCGACATGACAGCGGTTGCCGTCCTCGTTTGTGGAAAGCTCGTCGCCTGCGTCCTTCAGCGCTCTCACGACTTCAAAGGTAGCCGCTGCAGGATAGTGATCGGGAAGATACTCGTAGCTTGTACCCTCGCTTCTGACAGCAGCCGAAGCCACAACAAGGTCGCCGCCCGACACCTTCAGATCCATGCCGCCGCTTGTACCTACTCTTATAAAAGTATCCGCGCCGCACATGATAAGCTCCTCGACCGCAATAGCAGCCGAAGCTCCGCCGATGCCCGTCGAGCATACGCTCACCTTTACTCCGTCAAGATAGCCTGTGTATGTGGTGTACTCGCGGTTTGAAGCAATAAGCTGTGCGTTGTCAAGCTTTGCCGCGATCTTAGGAACTCTGCCGGGGTCGCCCGGGAGAATAACATATCTTCCCACATCGCCTGTTCTGGTCTTGAGATGGAAGCGGATGTCCTCGGAAATAATAGAAGCCATAGTCAGTCCTCCTTGTCGGAAAGTATGGACGGCGCAACAGCGTTGTCACGCTCGTGCTTTTTATCCAGCCACTTAGGGAAATTCACAAGCAGCGCGATCACAACAGTAATGATGAATATAAAGATATTCGGCAGCATGATGGAGCCGGGATCAGCCTGAGTTCCTACAAGCTCGTGCGCCTGCATTATCATGTTATAACCGATCATCAGGCAGACAGTAGCAGCGCCGTGTATAAGACAGGTTATCTTCGCAAAGCCAAGCACCAGCACCAGTGTTCCCACCACGAATATTATCGAGGAGATGAGCCACAGGTAGTTGCCGGGGATTACAAGATTTGCTATGCGCAGGACATAATCTGTAGCATCTGTCAGATTTGAAAAGTCGGTCGCGTACTGCGAAGCCTGGAACGAAGCGCCGAAAACACCTATGCAAAGCGAGAATATCGAAGTCAGAGCGAGGGACAGCAGCTCCAGTATCAGCACAGCGATGCCTGTGCCCTTTGAGCTTATGTAGCGGTGGAACAGTCCGCACTTTACGGAAAATCTGTTATCAGCCTCATTCTTCTTTTTGGTGTTGAGTTTGTAATGTTTAGCCATGAGATATCGCCTTTCTTGAAACTTCTGATTTATTTTATCACGAAAACGTGCAAAAATCAATGCCTTTTCACGCTTTCACAGCCGCCTGCGGCTCGTTTTCGCAGAAAACACCGAATTTCGTTTTCAATCTTTTCAGCTTGCGACCCAGCGGCTTTCTGAGTATCAGCAGGAACACCGCATTTGATACGCAATAGGATATCGTAACGGGAAGCGCCGCAACAAGCGCGGCAAGCCATCGCTCGGAGTTGAACACACCGTCCGCCGACAGCACCGTCCACACATCCATAACTACCGAGTACAGCGCGCCCGCAAAAACGCCATATATACATAGCACGATCGGCTTTTCGAGCAGACCGCGTTTGTTGATAAGACCTGCGATAAAGCCTATCATTCCCCAGCAGAACATCTGAAACACCGTCCACGCGCCCTGCCCGAAATATATATTGGAGATAAGCGCGGACATCGCACCTGTCATAAAGCCTGCCTGCGGTCCGAAGTACATTGCGGATATCACAACGATCGCCGTTACAGGCTTAAAGAACGGTATCGCCGCAAATATAAATCTTCCTGCCACAGAAAAAGCTGTCATCACCGCAACAAGCACTATTTCCCTTGCCATGGGAGCGCGCCGCTCAAAGCTTAAGAAAAACGGCACGCAGCACAGGAATGCCGCAAGCACCGCCGCTATATCCCAGCGTTCGCCGCCAAAAAGCACTATCCCCAATATTGCAACAAGCGGCACTGCGATAAGTGCCGCTATTGAGATCACTTTTTTCATGGTCTGCGTCTGCGGTCAAGTCCCGCAAGGATGTCATCAACGTCGTAACGGTTTCTGTCGCGGCTGTCATCATCCTCGACTATAAGCTCGTCACGCGATTTTGCCGCAAGGATATCGGCACTGCGCTTGCCCGCAGGCTCTGCATTCTTCTTTGCAGGAGCATTCTTCTCGTGCGCAGAAGCCAGCGCGTCCTCAAGCTCTATCACAGCGCGGTTGCGCGGGTCTGTCTTTCTTCCGATCTGCGGAGCGTCAGACTGCGCAAAGAACGCATCGGACTTCTTCTTTTTGGGTATCTGCGGTATCTCAGCGGTAGCGTCGTTGAGCTTTGCCGCAGCCTCTACCGACTTAGGCGCGGTAGCCGCAGGGGACTTTCTCTGAGCCGCAGTCGCATTGTCAAGATAACGTTTTGCCGCAACGGAGCTCGGCACGGAGCCCTCGGATGCGACCTTGGGCTTAGGCTTTGTAAACTCGACCGAGATGTTATCGCTGCTCTTTGCAGGAACCTCAGGCTTCATAGCAGCAGGAGAAGGCTTTTTTGGCTCAGCCGCAGGTGCGGATGGCTTCATTGCCGCGGGCGACTTAGGCTTTGAATTATTGTAAGTAAACAGTACGCTGTCCGCTGTCTGCGCTGACTTACCACCTGACGCACGCGAATACTGAGCGTTTCCGTCAGATCTTACCCCGAGGACAGCAGGCGAAGCCTTTTCCTCAGGCTCGGAATTCTTGCGCTGCGGAGTCACTTCGGGAAGCGGACGATCGTCGCTGATGCCCTTGAGCACCGCATAAAGGATAAGCGCAAGGCAAGGAAGCACCGCCATCACGCAAACGCCCCACGGAGATGTGATAAAACGGATAAGTCCGCCAAGGATATCACTGCTCCAGCCTGCCTTTCCGACAAGCAGGCGCTCGCTGATATTGCGCTCGCTGCCATCGGCATCGGAAACAGTGAGCGTGTAGACTCCGTCGCTCATGGAGATCGCCTCAAGATACGCAAGCACAGGCTCGGAAAGCTCGCCGCTCTCCTCGTCAGACTCGGCATACAGTATGAGGTTGCCCTCGGTGAGGTCGTAAGGCTCGCACTGCTCCACGATAACGGCAGCGCCGCTGTTGAGCCCATCGAAATCCGAATGCTCGCACAAGAACATATTATACCCGAAAGCACCGACCAGGCCACTGGATCCGAACACCAGCGAAACTATTATCATAAACGCGCACAGGACAAACAACAGCACGCATAAAGCCGTACCGATGCCCCTAGCAATTTTTCTGCCCATTTTACAAAAACTCCTCTTTTTATACTTGACAAAACACTAAAAAAATATTATAATAGTTTTGTTATTCTCACAGAAACGCAGATATGCGAATACATTTTCAGTATAACATATTATAATATATTTTGCAAGCAGTTTTTGCAAAGCTTTCGCTGGTATAGCTCAGTTGGTAGAGCA
>JAZQEQ010000241.1:0-4221 GCA_045539055.1 Oscillospiraceae bacterium
TCCCACACCGCAACGCTCGAAAAGCGACCGCTGCTCCTCTCGCGTGTCAAGCCGCCACAGGTCGCAGTCCAGCAGGTCGATGCCGCAGCTCTTTGCGTATTTCAGCACGTCCTCAACAGTCATTCCGCGCTGCCCTGCCGCTTCAAATATATGCTCATAAAAAACGGAAATTTTCATAAAAACACCTCATCGATATTGTAGCATATATTCCCTGCATTTTCAAGTATTGACACCGACATCGATTCGGTGATATAATCTAATCAACATATCAACGGAGGAACTCATGACGGAATTTCAGATATTCAAAAGCTGCTTTCCCGAGCTTAAGATAGACGAAAGCAACTTCAATGCGCTCGCTTTTTCGGACGATACAAAGCTTTTCCGTGAGGGAGAGGGCTTTGCTGTGTGCAGAAACGACAGGATAACGCTGCTGTGTGTTTCTCCGAAAGCGCAGAAAAAGGGCATCGGCTCATCGCTTTTAGCACAGTGCGAGCAGCACATAAAAAGCAGCGGCAGTACCCATGTATCTGTCGGCGGAAATATGCTTATCGGTGCTGTCAGCGAAAGCAGTGACTTCTTCAGAAAGCACGGGTACTCCCTTTCGGGCGATTTCACTGAAATGGAGCTGCCGCTGAAAAACTTCACTGTGCCTCAGACGGATATCCCACAAAACGCGGAGTTCAGGTTTTACGACGGCGATATAGATAGCCTGCGCAAAGCAGTTGCAGAGGTAGATGAGGAATGGGTGCAGTATTTTGATGAGGACGGCTGCTTTTTCTGCTGCTTCATGGGCGGTGAGCTTGCGTCATTCTGCATAGTCGGCGACGATGAACGCTGCCTGCTGTCGGACGGTGCTTCAAAGGTCGGCAGCATCGGCTGTGTCGGCACTGTGCCGAAATTCCGCAGAAAAGGACTCGGACTGCAGATGGTAGCACTTGCCGCCGAATGGCTCAAAGGATGCGGATGCGACAGCGTCTTTATCCACTACACGCATCTTTATAACTGGTACGCGAAGCTTGGCGCGGAAGTCTTCCTGCGCTTTACCACCGCTGAAAAGGAGCTTTGATGAAAGCATTACATATCATAGTGTCCCTGATGGGCTTTGCAGGCTCTACACTCGGGATAATATTTCAGGACAGGATGACTCCGATGCTTGCCTGCGCACTGCTGCTGGCAGCGTCTATACTTCAGATACCCGCGATATTCATGTCAGCAAGAAAGAGCTTTTTCTTTAAGCTCAGGATATCGCACATCAGCATGATACTGCTGCTGGTAAACGCGGCATTGTGCGGACTTGTGCTGCTCGGGCTTGATGCGGCGATATATTTCTTCCCCGTCACGCTTGCCGCAAGCATACTGGCGCTTATCCCTGCCGTTATCGCGACCGACTTCGACCCAACAGGCGAGGACTTTATCACAGCCCTCACCGAGTCGCTCGAAACGATAAGCCGCGCCACTGCCGAGCGACAGTGCGGCTACGATACGCAGATACTCTACGAAAGGGCGCGCTTCTGCGAGCCTGTGCCCGATCCCGCCGTTCGCCAGACCGAGCGCGAGATACTGCGCAGGATACTGGAGCTGAAGCCGTACGACTCGGATGCCGAGATATCCGCGAAATGCGCCGCTGTATCCGAGCTTATCGACCGCCGCGAAAAGATCACACAATAGCAAAAAACCGACCGTTTACCGCGGTCGGTTTTGTATTTACATAATGATTTAAGCGCGCTCCTTGCCTCTGAGGAGAACACCAACGAAATCAGGACCTGCGTTGCAGGAAACAACTACGCCTGTGGGCTCTACCATTGTGGGAGCCATGCCAAGACGCTTTGTCAGCTTGTCGATAAGCTCCTTCTCAAGCTCGGGACGTGTTGTTGTGATAACACAGTAAGGAGTCTCGGGGATGATGTTTGCCGCAACAGCCTCGACCAGCGAGTCAAGACCCGCCTTCTCGCCTCTTGCCTTCTTGATGACCTCTGTCTTTTCGGCGATGAGGGAGATGATGGGCTTCAGGCCCATGAGCTCGCCGAGGAAAGAGGCAGCAGCAGTAATTCTGCCGGACTTCTTCATATGGCGCAGATCAAAGCCTACGATATAAGCCTCAACGTGCTTTGCCCAGTCCTCGAGATAAGCAACCACGCTCTCAACGCTCTGACCCTCTGTAAGCTTTCTGCAGGCTTCGGAAACAGGATAACCGTAGCCGAGAGTGTAGGTCTGGCTGTCAACTGTGTAGATATTAAGATCCTTCAGATCCTCCGCAACAGCCTGCTTCGCCATAACTGCGCTGGAATATGTCTGGGAGCCTGCTGCGTTGATAACATCAACGATGATCTCGCGAACGCCCTGCTCGTAAAGCTCGCGGTACTTCTCCTCGAAGCGCAGAGCAGTGATCTGGGAATGCTTCGGGATCTCTGCATTCTCCTTCAGTATCTTGTAAAACTCCTGAGGAGTGAAATCCTTGCGGTCTGTATAGGTCTTGCCGTCAACAACGACATCAAAGGGCATTATCTCAAGCAGACCCTTGTACTTTTCCTCGGTCTCGGGCGAGATATCGCAGCCGCTGTCTGTAATGATTCTTATTTTCTCGTTCATGGGAGATTCCTTTCATTTTGGGTTTATTTGATGAGGGCAGATCCCTCTTGTTTACTTGCTCGGCATTCGACCAGTCGAACTGGGTCAGTCTTCCGTTGTTCTGAAGCTCGGGGAAGCTCCACTGTCGCAGCACCTCGTAAACGCCGATCGCAACGCTGTTCGAGAGATTCAGGCTCCTCAGTGTATCGCGCATCGGGATGCGCACGCACCGCTCCTTGTTTCTGAACAGAAGCTCCTCGGGAAGCCCTGCGTCCTCGCGCCCGAAAAACAGATAGCATCTGTCGGGATAGCTGACGTCGCTGTAACAGTTCTGTGCCTTAGTGGTGAAGTAATAATACGCGCCATCGTTCTTTGCAAAAAAGTCCTCGAAGCTGTCATAATAGGTTATGTCAAGATAGCTCCAGTAATCAAGCCCCGCACGCTTTAAATGCTTGTCGTCGGGAGTAAAGCCCATCGGACGGATTATATGCAGCCTTGCGCCTGTCACGGCACAGGTACGCGCGATGTTTCCCGTATTCTGAGGTATCTGCGGCTGCGCCAGCACTATATTAAGCTCCATAATTCCACCGCCTTTTTGCACACTTTTGATATTGTAGCATAATAATCAACAATTTGCAAGTCTTTTTCGCTTAAATCGTCGTTTTTACAAAAAATGTGTATAAATTGACTAAAAAATAAGCGCACAAAGTTCATAATTTACCTTGGATGGCAGAGCAACGACGGATAATAATATTTCTGCAAATAAAAAACAGGAGTTGATAAATATGACAAGAAAGCAGGAGACATACCTCAAAGCCGCAGTCGCAGGTACTGTGACAGGCGGTCTTGCATTCCTCGCGGTAAAGACCCTCGGCAGCCACCGCAGCTTCCGCCGCATGACCACAGCAAAAGCATTCAAGATGATAGGAACGCTGATGGACGCAGTCTGAAAATACACCCCTGACCCGAGCGTAATACCTCGGGTCCTTTGCTTTGTTACACTTTATATATAGTTGCCAAAATATGCGTTAAATTTTTCTCAAATTCATCAAAAAAACACTTGCAAAAAGAATAGAAATATAGTACAATATATCTTGTAGGCGCAAAGCCTTAATCTGTTTAATATTTCATTACGAAAGGAAATAAAAACAATGAGCAAGCTTAACAAGAAACACGTAGAAGACCTCGCAGTCAAGGGCAAGAAGGTTCTCGTAAGAGTTGACTTCAACGTTCCCATGAAGGAAGGCAAGATCACAAACGATAACAGAATCGTTGCTGCTCTGCCCACCATCAACAAGCTGGTTGAGAACGGCGCTAAGATCGTACTCTGCTCTCACCTGGGCAAGCCGAAGAACGGTCCCGAGGATAAGTTCTCCCTGAAGGCTGCTGCTGACAGACTCGCTGAGCTGGTTAGCACAAAGGTTACTTTCGCTAAGGACGATACAGTAGTAGGTGACAACGCTAAGGCAGCTGTTGCAGCTATGAACGACGGCGAGATCGTTGTTCTGGAGAACACACGCTTCCGTGGCGCTGAAGAGACAAAGAACGGCGAGGAGTTCGCTAAGGAGCTGGGTGCTCTGGTTGACGGCGAGTTCTTCGTAATGGACGCTTTCGGCTCCGCTCACAGAGCTCACGCTTCCACAGCAGGCGTTA
>JAZQEQ010000242.1:0-8546 GCA_045539055.1 Oscillospiraceae bacterium
CCTCAACGATGTAAACATGATAGACCCGTTCCATCTTGAGGCTTATGGTGAGACCACTGTAAACTACAACCGCGATGTCGAGATATTCCCCGTGCTTAACGCGATGTTCGAGAAGATACTCGGCGAGTCGCCGTACAAATCCCCGACCGACATGGGCGTAAATATGGCGGGAAATTGCATAATCGACGAGGAGGTCGTATGTGAGGCATCGCGTCAGGAGATAATCCGACGCTATTATACTGCTCTTTGTGGCAGACGAAACGGTACGGTCCAGGACGACGAGATACTGAAGCTTGAGCTGATGATGAAGCAGGCTAAGGTATCGGTGGATGACCGCAGAGTTGTCAAGGCTGCACTCGACAAGGAGGCTGCAACAGGCGCTCCTGCCGTTGCAATGGAGCTTCCCGATGGCACGATAATCACAGGAAAGACTTCAAATTTGCTTGGCGCGTCCTCTGCATTACTGCTGAACGTGCTGAAGCACTTTGGCGGTATCGATGACAACAGTCTGCTTATGTCGCCGACGGTTATCGAGCCTATCCAGAATTTAAAGGTAGACCACCTCGGAAGCACAAACCCCAGACTGCACACTGACGAAACGCTTATCGCGCTGTCGATATGCGCAACTACCAGTGAAGACGCAAAGCGCGCTATGGAGCAGATATCAGAGCTGCGTGGCTGCGAGCTTCACTCCACTGTTATCTTGTCGTCAGTTGACGAGCGTACATTTAAGCGCTTGGGTGTGAATGTTACTTGCGAACCTAAATATGAATAAAACAAAACCGAGCTGTAAAAAGCTCGGTTTTTTGCTATTCGATTATTATCTCCAGCGTTTCAGCCGTTTCGATAAGCTGCTGTTCGCTTTGCTCGGAAAATTTGACCGACAGCTTCTGCGAGGGACATTTCAGTGTCAGCAGACCACCGTCCGTATCCGAAGTAACGATGACCCTGTCGCCGTTTGTTTCGGTGTTCAGCGTCAGAACACCTTCGGTTTCGGTGATGCTCTCGGCAGACACACTGCTCAGTGAGTCGATGCTATCTGCGATAGTTTCGGGAATAGCTGTGTAGAAGCTGCTGTCAGCCGTAATGTTCATCGAGCCGAGCGAAGCGGTCAGTTCGTCCTCGGAAAGAGCAATGCTCATTCCCATAAGGTGATCAGGTTCAGTGAAGCTGAATATGTAGTCGCCGGTACCATTTCGGGTGATATCGGCAGCAGCTTCAAGCTCACCGCTTCTGATCTCTGCTTTTATTGTGTAGGCACTGTCGTAATTCGGCTTAGCCTTGCCGAAGATATTGTCCGCATTGCAGCCGCAGAGCAGCGCGGGCAGCACAAGAAGTGCGAGTATCCTTGCTTTTCTCATAAAGCCTCCGTTCTTTTTCTTGTGGCATATCGGCACCATCACTCATTTCGGATAGTGCCGATCTTCCACGATGGCACCATCACTAAATGGCAGGCAACGAAAAGCCACATTTAATTCAAGAGCGGTAGACCTTGGGCAGTGTATCGATAATATCGCTTGGCAGCATACTTTCCTCGGGAAGCTCATCAAGCAGCAGGTCAGAAGCCAGCGCGTGACAGTAAACTCCGCTTGCGGCAGCTGTCGCAGGCTCGATTCCCTGAGCTGCCATTGAGGCGATGATTCCTGTCAGTACATCGCCGCTGCCGCCCTTTGCAAGACCCGAGTTTCCACAGGTGTTTACAAAAACTCTGCCATCGGGGCAGGCGATAACAGTATTAGCTCCCTTCAGCACTACTGTAATACCATACCTGCCTGCAAATCCCTTTGCTGCGCCGATACGGTCATGCTGTATTTCTGCAACGGAAAGTCCGCTTATCCTGCTGAATTCCATCACATGGGGAGTTATGATGATCTCGCCCCTCCGCTCTTTCAGTATATCTATATTAGCGGCGATGGAATTTATTCCGTCAGCATCAATAATTATCGGACAAGATGCGTTTCTTATGACAGCTTCGACCAGATTTCGAGTGTTTTCGCTCTTTCCCATTCCGCAGCCTATGCTTACCGCAGTCGCCTTGCGCAGGTCAGCTGCGATTTTACGGAATGCTCCGTCCGCAACAAATCCGTCATCGGTTTCGGGAAGAGGAATATATGTGCACTCGTTCATGCAGCATGCGGCTAGCTTCATCGCGCTTACAGGTGCTGCAAGCGTGCAAAGTCCCACTCCTGTGCGAAGCGCAGCCTTTGTACTCATCACTGCTGCGCCGTTATAGTTAAGGCAGCCTGCAATGTTTATAAGTCTGCCGTAGCTGCCCTTGTGCGAGGAACGAACGCGCTGTGCAAAGGGTCTGCGGAAGCTTTCGTCTGTTATCTGAGCAACATGACCGTCGTTGTAGCAGTAATCGTCTATCCCTATGTCAAGCAGCTTTGTTTCGCCGATAAGGTCACAGCAGGGCAGCGACAGAAGTCCTCTTTTTATTGCGGCGATGATAAGCGTATGTGTTGCCATAAAGCAGTTTTCGTCCAGCTCGCCCGTGTCGGAGTTCACGCCGCTCGGCACGTCCACCGCAACACGCACAGGGCATTTGTTTGCAAACCTTATGGCATTTGCTGCGTTTTCGGGAAGACTACCGTGAAAGCCTGTGCCGTAGATACAGTCGACCACGACATCGCTGCGCAGTATCTGCTCGCTGCAGGCTTCGCGATGCTCGTTCCAGTCAAGTATCTTAGCCCCGTGCAGCCTTTTGAAGTGGTGCTTTGCACAGTCTGTCTTAGGCTCGCCGTTTATCAGTATCACAGCAGAGGATATTCCGTGCGAAGCAAGCATAGCTGAGATGACGAAGCCGTCGCCACCGTTATTTCCGCTGCCGCAGAGGATAGTTGTGTAGCCGCCCTTGGGGACGAGCTTTATTATCTCCTCGGCACAGGCAATTCCTGCGTTTTCCATTAGCCTGATATAGGAAACGGACTCCTCGGCGCAGATACGCTCGGCATTTTTCATCTGTTCATTGGTAACGACAAACTGCATATTATACGTCCTTTCGTTTTATATTGCATAAGACCCCCGTTCTGTATCAACGGGGGTCACCTGAGTTTTACTGCTTGGAGCTGAGAAGCTGCTTTTTCAGCACTGTCTTACTGAGTATCGCCATCAGCAGACAGCCCATTATTGCACCTGCCCCTGCCTGTATAGCGTCAAAATGCAGCGTAAGCGCCGCGCCGATAAAGCCGTAGCCCATAACTGTCGCGTTGTATAAATAGTAGCCGACTATCATGACAAGCTCGCCTGCTACAGCACCTGCTATATATCCGAGCTTTTTCTTGTTTGTTTTGTTTGAAAAAGCGCGTGCTGTCAAAGCCGCCGTAAGAGCGATAAGACCTTTTATTACAAATGTCGCGGGAGCGTACATCGCATAGCCTACAAAAAGGTCTGCAAGCGCAGAGCCGATAGCGCCCGCCGCAAAGCCATAATACGGACCCAATGTCCATGCCGCGACAAGAATGAAGCAGTCGCCGAAATTCACAAAGCCGCCGCCCATGACTGGGATGACGATAAGTACCGTACCGACACATATCAGCGCCGCAAACATAGCCGCAAAGCACAGCTTCATTATATTTGTCTTTTTGCTTTTATCCATGATATACCTCCTGATGTTCTTTGTTCTACACGCTTTATTATAGCACTGCATACATTTTATGTCAATAGCTTTTTGACCGTGAGCAGGTGCTCTTTATTATTGACAAAGCCCTGTATTTGGGGTATACTGTTTTATGATCGATAATAACGTGTCGGAGGGCATTATGGAACATAAAACAGACCCTAAAACAGGGCTTTCACATGACGAAGCTGAGCTTCGGATAAAGCGCGGACAGAATAACGGCAGCTTTAATGTAAAGACAAAGAGTGTTGCACAGATATTCCGCGATAATATATTCACGCTGTTCAATCTCATAAATGTTATCCTTGCAGTATTCGTGGCGCTTACGGGCAGCTATCGCAATATGCTGTTCATGGGTGTTATCCTTGCTAATATCGCCATCGGCATATTTCAGGAGATACGCTCGAAACGCACTATTGACAGGCTCTCGCTGATATCCGCACCTAAGGCTCACCTTGTGCGCGATGGCAAGGAGATCACCTGCGCCGTGTCGGATATCGTTATGGATGATATAATGCTGCTTGCGTCAGGCAGGCAGATATGCGCAGACGCAGTGCTGTGTGACGGTGAGTGCGAGGTGGACGAGAGCCTTATCACAGGCGAGAGCGACCCTGTAATGAAGCACACAGGCGACGAGCTGCTGTCGGGAAGCTTTGTAGTCAGCGGCACAGGTCGTGCACAGGTGATAAGAGTAGGCGCTGAATCTTATGCGAATAAGATAACAAGCGGCGCAAAGTACGTTAAAAAGCAGAGTAGCGAGATGATGCGCTCTATAAACAGAATAATCAGTACCGTTTCTGTCTGCATCGTGCCGTTTTCACTGGTGCTGTTCTTTAAGGCGATCTTCATAACCCAGCAGGACTTTAACCGCGGTATCGTCAGCACGGTCGCTGCGATAATCGGCATGATACCCGAGGGTCTTGTGCTGCTGACGAGCCTTGCGCTTGCCGTAAGCTCTATCCGCCTCGCCAAAAAGCAGACCCTGTGTCAGTATCTGTATTGTGTCGAGCACCTTGCGCGCGTGGATGTGCTGTGCCTTGATAAGACTGGCACGATAACCGAGGGCTGCATGGAGGTCACAGACCTTATCAGGGTAGACAGCGGCTTTGACGCTGAGGGTGCGCTGAATGCCGTTTCCGCGGCACTCACCGACCCTAATCCCACGCTTGCTGCGATAAAAGCAAGATTTACCGCAGGCACGAGTCTTTCCTGCACAAAAGCAATTCCGTTCTCCTCAGCCAAAAAGTGGAGCGCCGCAGCGTTTGAAGGTGTCGGAACTTATGCTATCGGTGCGCCGAGCTTTGTTCTGTCTGAAGAAAAATTCGATAGGATAAAGCCGCTGTGCGAGGAGTATTCCTCGAAGGGTATGAGAGTTCTGGTGCTGGCTCACAGTGCATCTCAGCCGAACGAGGGCGAGCTCCCCGAGGATATCTCGGCAAAGGCGATAATCGTGCTTTCCGACAAGATACGCACGACCGCACCGCAGACGCTCGAATACTTCAGAAAGCAGGGAGTAACGCTTAAGGTGATCTCGGGCGACGACCCTGTCACAGTATCCAATGTAGCGAAAAAGGCAGGTCTTGTCGGCGCAGAAAGCTTCGTAGACGCGGCAACGCTGACCGAAGAAACGCTGCCTGAGGCGGCTGAAAAATACACTGTATTCGGCAGAGTGACACCGTATCAGAAGCTGGAGCTTATAAAAGCGCTGAAAGCCAAAGGTCACAAGGTCGCAATGACAGGCGATGGCGTGAACGATGTTCTCGCACTCAAGGAGGCGGACTGCTCCGTTGCTATGCAGTCTGGCAGCGACGCGGCGCGAAACGTTTCGCAGCTGGTGCTGATGAACTCCGACTTTGCGAATATGCCGCTTGTGGTGGAGGAGGGCAGACGCGCTATAAACAACATACAGCGCTCCGCTGCGCTGTTCCTTGTAAAGACGGTATTCTCGTTCCTGCTTGCGATAGTGTTCCTTATTGTGCCTTCTGCATACCCTTTCCAGCCGATACAGATGACGCTGATAAGCGCACTGACGATAGGCGCACCGTCGTTCCTGCTCGCTTTAGAGCCTAATCACAACCGTGTTCGCGGAAGCTTTATCGCAAACGTCCTGAAAAGGGCGTTCCCCGGCGGCGTTTCAGTGGTCATCGGAGTGATCCTGCTGCTCATTGCGCAGAACATCTTTGGTATACCGCAAGATCAGGCGTCGGTCATTGCAACGTTCATCACAGCGGCGACCTGCTTCGGTGTCCTGTTCAACGTCTGCCGTCCGTTCAATAAGCTCAGAGCCGCGATGCTTGCACTCATGATGACAGGCTTTGTCGGCGCATCGCTGATACTGCCCTCGCTTTTCTACATCGTGCCGCTGTCGGGAACTTCGTGGGCTGTTACAGCTGCGCTTATTGTGATAATGTGGCTTTGTCTTGCAGCACTCACAAAGCTCTCAGGAGCTTTATTCAATGATGATAACGGCAAGGATATCTCGATTTCCGAAAAGGCTAAAAAAGCGATAGTTGCTGTTGTTTTCGCGCTGTCCGCAGTGTTTGCGGTGTGGTTCGGAATACTTCTCGTTGACTATTTCGCAATGTCCTCGGGCGGTCAGCCGATAGTTGCACAGCAGCAGTCCGACGGCAGCTATGAGGGCATCCTTTACAGTATCGACGATGGCGAGATAACCGTTTTCAGTCACAGTGTTGACCCGATATTGAACCAATCCGTGGAGAACACAGATGCATGATATAATCGCAAAGACCATACTGTCCCAGAGCAATGGCATGAACATCTACCGCGGCTGCACGCATGGCTGTATCTATTGCGACAGCCGCAGCGTCTGCTATGGCATGGATCATGAATTCACCGATATCGGTGTCAAGATAAACGCGCCCGAGCTGCTTGAAAAGGCGCTTAGAGCAAAGCGTCGTCGCTGTATGATAGGAACAGGCGCAATGTGCGACCCTTATCTTCACGCAGAGCGCGAATTGCAGCTTACGCGCCGTTGCCTTGAGATAATTAAGAAATACGACTTCGGCGCGGCAGTTCAGACAAAATCCGATCTTGTCCTGCGCGATATCGATCTTTTATCCGAAATAAACCGCAGTACAAAGGCGGTGGTACAGATGACACTGACCACTTCCGATGACGAGCTCTGTCGCATAGTCGAGCCAAACGTCTGTGTGACCTCACGGCGCTTTGAGGTGCTATGTGAGATGAAAAAAGCAGGAATTCCTGCTGTTGTGTGGTTTTGTCCGATACTTCCGTATATCAATGATACGGTGGAGAACGTGCTGGGAATAGTTGATTATGCGGCGCGCGCAGGGTGCGTCGGAATAATCAGCTTTGGTATGGGAATGACGCTCCGCGACGGCGACAGGCAGTATTACTACGCGGCATTGGACAGGCATTTTCCGGGGCTTCGCAAACAGTACGAGCAGCGTTTCGGCGACAGCTACGAGATAGCCTCGCCAAACGACAGAGAGCTGTGGAATGCTTTTGTTTCCGCCTGCGAAAAGGCGGGGCTTGAATACCGCAGCGACAGATTGTTCTCATATCTTCATGAATTTCCCGAGCCTCAGCAGCTTACTTTAGGCGGACTTTAACAGGCACAAAAATACATCATCGGCATAAAATAAGGCAGGGTAAGATCCACAGCCGTGCCGATGGTGGCAAAGCTGCATCGTATCATGCGGCTGAGTCCGCGAACAGCCAGAAGCAAACAGCGGCTGTTTTGATATACCCAAAAAGGCTCCGCTTAATACGGAGCCTTTTCTCTTTAATAAGTCTGAGGAAGCTTTCTGAATTCGGTAGGTGAGTATCCTGTATTTTCGTGAAAGCGTCTGCTGAAATACAGCATATCAGCAAAGCCAAGCTGCGCGGCGATCTCTCCCACAGACATCAGCGTTGAGCGCAAAAGTCGCTTTGCTTCGTTCATGCGCAGGGTCGTGTGATATTGTTGCATCGTTATGCCTTTCTCTTTCTTGAATACTGCTGCAAGACGCTTGTAGCTGAGGAAGAACTCGCGGCTCAGAGTATCGGCGCTGAAAGGCTCGCACAGATGCTCGGCAAGGTAGGCACATATCCTGTCAGAAAGAGAGGGCTGAATACTGTGCGAAAACTCCTTGGCAAGTCCTATCAGAAGCTCGTGCAGCCGCACATTGAGATACCAGCGCTTGTACGGGTCATCGCTGTGGAAATAGTCCACAAACGAACTGAGTTTGCGCTCAAAGTCGCTCCCTGAAAGCCCTGTTATTTTCTTTGGAAGCGCGATACGACAGCTAATAGAACTGTATTGCGGTATAGGTGACGCATCGGGTATGAAAAGCGGAAGCCAGCTGTTGTCTTCGGCGAGGAAATGCATGAAATACCACTTAGTGCCGCGTGGTATTTCGTATTTGCCGCAGTGATGCACATTGCTTTTGAGAAACAGTAGCTCGCCCTGTCTGACCTCGTGGTCGGTACCGTCCTCCGTTACATAGATGACTCCCTCCGTAACGTAAATAAGTACATTGAAATCGGCGATCCTGTCTGCATGATAAAAAGGCTCTGATGCAGCAAGAAAATCGCAGCCGCACAGTGACGGCAGAGTGTTGTTGCATAAAAATACTTCGTGCAAGATTATCCTCCATATAAATACGAATATATTGCATTTATTTTTGCTTTAATTAAGATTATAATACATATAACGTATTTTGTCAAGAAAGGATTGCATCAATGAAGATACAGCGACAGATAAACTCCAAAAACTACATATCGGGCGGCTTTTTAAACCGCTGGCAGCGCCTTGTCAAGGATACGATCATCCCCTACCAGTACGAGGTGCTCAACGATCGTGCCGAGGGTGCTGAAAAGAGCCATGTTATCGACAATTTCCGAAATGCGGCAAAGGCACTTCGCAGTGAGGATGTCGGCGATGGCTTTTACGGAATGGTCTTTC
>JAZQEQ010000243.1:0-4170 GCA_045539055.1 Oscillospiraceae bacterium
CGACACCCGTTGCAAAGGCAGAGCCTGCGCCTGCGCCGACTCCCGTTGCAAAGGCAGAGCCTGCACCTGCACCGACACCTGTCGCAAAGACAGAGCCTGCACCTGCACCAACACCTGTCGCAAAGACAGAGCCTGCGCCTGCGCCGACACCCGTTGCAAAGGTGGAGCCTGCGCCGACACCTGTTGAAAAGGAAGAACCTGTATCCGAGGAGAAAGCTGCTCCTGCTCCCGTGGCTCACGAGGCTAAGACAGAAAAGCGCAGCATTTTCAAGAAGCTTTCGTTCGGTAAGAAAGCAGAGGAAGAAGAATTCCCCGAGGATGAGTTCGGTATCACAGATCAGGAGCCTATTCCGCTTTCCTCTTTTGTATCAGCGCCTGCTAAGGAAGAGCCTGAGGAAGAGAACGAAAAGGCATCCGAGATCAACCGTGCTTCAGGCCCGTGGCAGTGCCCGCATTGCGGTCAGATGAACTACGCTTCAAGCACAAGCTGTATGAATTGCGGAGTGAATAAATAATTGCAGATCCGACGGCTCATGCTGTCGGATCTTTTTGTTGACAAAATGTAATTATGATGATATAATGAATTAGCTTGGTAAATTATAATGAAAAGAGGTATTTGTATGGCGGATGGATATAATCGCTGCAAAAAGTGCGGCGTAGTGTACATTGACGAGGGTAAGGGCTATTGCCCCACCTGTGGCACATTTGAGTCATCGGATAGCGACAAGCGTTCGGGTCTGTTCTATCATTTCGACTCAAAGGAATTTATAGGCATCGTTATTCTGGCTATAATCACGATAGCTTTTGCCGCATATAACATTTATCGTGTATGGGACCTGAACAATAGCATTGCGCAGGAGCGTTCCATGTATGAGATGGCGCAGGGTGTGTTAGACAGCGGTCTTTATGATGCGGCAGTTGATCAGTACGGCTATGATTCGGGATATTCATCAGCTTATCTGCACAGTGCGATGGCAAAGATTGGAAACTATTTCGGCTTTGTAGATGCTGTAAGTATCGGCTATGTTATAAGCTGCTCGGCGCTTATAATCGGCGCGCTTCTGATGATATTCAGATTCAGATTCTCGTTCAAGGTAATGATGGGCGCCTACATACTTGCGATAGCAGTTATCTGCATATTCGATATCTGGGGAATGATCTCCTATGAACTTGATACTTCCGCTGTTGGTGTCGGTATCAGAGTAGCGGTTGCGGCTTCGCTGCTGAAATCTCTCTGGCGTTACGATCAGATGGCTTATGAGGATGTTAAGAGCGAAAAGGGCTGGATATCGGTCGCTCCTGCGGCGGCAGGTGTTCCGATGCCTGCTGTAAAGGAGCTCAATGCTGACTTCGACAGCTTTATCGCACAGACTCCTCCTGACAAGGAGATGGAGAGCGTAGGACTGCCCAAGGCTGATGATACACAGATGTCATCTGTTGCTCCTGTAGGCACAGCTGTACCGACCGAAAGGGATAAACTGTTCCAGCCGACTGACGTCGCACCGTCTGTTCAGCCTGTGATGCCGCTCCAGGATGCAAGTGCGCGCAGAGCGGATGTCGGAGTTATGACAGGGGAGGCGGTAACACCGCTTGACCGTCCGATGATCCCCGTTGATATGATGGAGGACGAGGCAATGCCTGACATCTCGCTTTCTCAGGCAGAGGCTCAGCCAGCGCCCACATCGACTTACACCGCGCCTCAGCCTGTACAGAGCGCCACTTCTGTCCAGCCCATGCAGACCACACCTGCAGTGAGCAAGGGAATATGGTTCTGTTCCAAGTGCGGAAGTCTTAATGAAAATGCTAATTTCTGCAATTCCTGCGGAAGTCCTAAAGGATGATATCGTGCCCCATGGTATTTTGTGCCGTGGGGCGTTTCTTTTTGTTGACAATCACGGCAGAATTGGGTATAATAGAAACTGGAGCAGTATGCCGCTGGCGAGGTCATACTGTGTTGGTTTGCGAATAAGAAATAAGATGTAAATTACAGACAAGAGGTAGAAAATGAACAAATATTATAAAAAGCTTGAGCTTGACAAGATACTGGAGCTTCTTGCCGAGCAGACATACAGCGACACCTGCCGCGAGCAGGCGTTGAAATTAAGACCTGAATTTGATGGCGAAAAAATGCGTGAGGAGCTTAAAAAGACCGATGACGCATTCAAGCTGTCCTCTAAATTCGGAACACCGCGCTTCAGAAAGATAAAGGATATCACAGGCTCGCTGAAACGCTGCAAGAGCGGATCGGCACTTAGCTTCAGAGAGCTTCTTGACGTTGCTGAGATACTCCGCGAAACAGGAATGCTGTGCGATTGGTACAGCCAGTGCGAGAATGTAGAAAACAGCCTTGACGAGTATTTCAAGGAACTGTACCCGATAAAGAGCCTTGAGCAGCGCATCTCCGACAGTATCATCTCCGAGGAGGAGATGTCTGACGGCGCGAGTGCGGAGCTTTCTTCTATCCGAAAGAGGATAGTAAGACAGGGACTGCATATCCGTGAGCAGCTGGACAAGCTCATCAAGAACAAGAATACGCAGAAATATCTTCAGGAAAACATCGTCACCATGCGTGACGGAAGATACGTTGTGCCTGTTCGCTCCGAGTATAAAAACGAGGTTCCCGGTCTTGTGCACGACACTTCGGCTACGGGACAGACGTTCTTTATCGAGCCTATGAGCGTAGTTGAAGCTAACAACGAGATACGCGTGCTGAAGTCCCGTGAGCAGGCTGAGATAGAGCGCATCACACGCGAGCTGTCTGAGCAGGTGGGCGAGAATGCCGATGCGATACAGAATAATTTCCGTGTTGCGGAGATACTGGAGCTGTATTTTGCAAAGGCGAACCTCGGTGCGAAGATGAAGGGTGTTGCGGCTGAGATTTCGGACGAGCCCAAGGTCGTACTGCACAATGCGCGCCACCCCCTGATAAACGCTGATGTAGTAGTTCCTATTTCCGTGGAAATAGGTGAGGGCTATGACTGCCTTATCATCACGGGTCCCAATACTGGAGGTAAGACGGTAGCCATCAAGACGGTAGGTCTGCTGACCCTCATGACTATGTGCGGACTTATGATACCTGCAGGCGATGGCAGCGTTATCGGTGAGTTCGGAGCGATCTATGTGGATATCGGCGATGAGCAGAGCATTGAGCAGAGCCTGTCTACGTTCTCCTCCCACATGACTAATGTTATCAAGATACTTGACAAGGCTGATGAGCGCAGTCTTGTGCTTATAGACGAGCTTGGAAGCGGTACTGATCCTGTAGAGGGTGCTGCGCTTGCTGTATCTATACTGACTCAGCTCAAGCAGTACGATGCCAAGGTAGTTGCAACGACACACTATCAGGAAGTAAAGATGTTCGCGCTGGAAACAGAGGGCGTTAAGAATGCCTGCTGTGAGTTCGATGTGAACACACTTAAGCCTACCTACCGCGTTATCGTGGGAGTTCCCGGAAAGTCCAACGCGTTCGCGATCAGTTCAAAGCTTGGTATGCCCGATTTCGTCATCGAGCGCGCACAGAGCCTTGTGAGCAGCGAGAACAAGCGCTTTGAGCAGGTGGTAGACGCACTGGAAAAGTCGCGTCAGGAGCTTGAGGAGCTGAAAGAAAGCGTAGCAGTTTCCGAGCGCAATGCAAAGATGACGGAAAGCGAGCTGAAGCAGAAGCTGTCTGAGCTTGAAGCGCAGAAGGAAAAGGAGCTTGAAAACGCGCGTCAGCGTGCAATGAGCATTATCGAGGAAACTCGTATGCGCTCCAATATCCTGCTTAATGAACTGGATGAGCTTAAAAAGGTCAAGGACAAGGAAGAATTCCGCCAGAAATACAGTGCCGCTAAGGGCAAGGTAGGCGGTACGCTCAATAAGATGCATGACGAGGCTAACCCTGTCATGGAGCGAAAGAGCGACGAGTATGTCCTTCCGCGTCCATTAAAGGCAGGCGACAGCGTAATGCTTGCCGATACAAAGAAAGAGGGCACACTGCTGACCGTTCCGAATATGTCGGGCGTATGCTTTGTACAGGTCGGCATGATGAAGGTAAAGACCAATCAGAAGAACCTCCGTCTTATCGAAAACAAGAAAAAGCAGTCTGCGCCGACAGGCGGCAAGGTCAAGAAACAGGTAAAGTCCAACATGGAGCGAAAGGAAGTCGGAGGCCAAGCGGGCTTAGGAAGA
>JAZQEQ010000244.1:0-2892 GCA_045539055.1 Oscillospiraceae bacterium
CCCTGATTAACGAGCTTCTTGAATGGCTCGCTCTCGCAGATGTAACCCAAATCGTAGAGGAACATATTCCAGAAACGAGAGTACATCAAGTGTCCCGTAGCATGCTCAATACCACCAACATACAAATCCACATTACGCCAATAGTCGTTTGCCTCCTTCGAAACCAACGCATCCGCATTGCGTGGATCCATGTAACGCAGGAAGTAAGCCGACGAACCAGCAAAGCCAGGCATTGTAGAGAGCTCCAGAGGATAACCCTCCTCTGATGTCCAGCCCTCAACACGTGCCAATGGTGGCTCGCCCTGCTCGGTTGGACCGAAGTTCTCGATTGGTGGCAACTCAAGTGGGAGCTTATCCTCCGAGAGTGGATATGATGTGTCGCCCTTATAGTAAATTGGGAATGGCTCGCCCCAATAACGCTGACGTGAGAAGATAGCATCACGCAGACGGTAGTTGATGAGCTTCTTACCCAGACCACGCTTCTCAACCTCCTCGAACATTGCAGGGATAGCCTCCTTAACATCCATGCCTGTGATGAAGTCCGAGTTAATCATCTTACCCGCCTTGGCATCGTATGACTCAACCTCGATATTACCGCCCTCAACAACAGGGATGATATCCAAACCGAAGTGACGTGCAAAGGCGTAGTCACGTGAGTCGTGCGCTGGCACCGCCATAATGGCTCCTGTACCGTAGCCCGCCAACACATAGTCCGAGATATAGATTGGAATTGCCTTGCCTGTGAATGGATTGATGGCGTAAGTGCCTGTGACAACACCACTCACACGACGTGTCTCGGCGATACGCTCACGCTCCGAACGCTTCTTTGTCTGCTCGATATACTCCTCCACTTTAGCCTTGTTCTCCTCGGTGGTAAGCTCCTCAACCCACTCATGCTCGGGAGCGATAACCATAAATGTAACGCCGTAGAGGGTGTCGGGGCGAGTGGTGTATATGCGCAGCTGCTCATCCTGTTCCTTGATGGAGAAGTTAACGAACGCGCCTGTAGATTTACCGATCCAGTTTTCCTGCTGAAGACGGATGTTGGGGAGATAATCTACCTCATCAAGACCCTGCAGGAGCTTGTCAGCATACTCTGTAATGCGGAGATACCAAACCTCCTTGTCCTTCTGAACGATATCGCTGTGGCAGATATCGCACTTTCCGCCCTGAGAGTCCTCGTTGGAGAGAACTACCTTACAGCTGGGGCAGTAGTTTACGAGGGTCTTGTCACGGAAAACAAGGCCGTTCTCGAACATCTTAAGGAATATCCACTGGGTCCACTTGTAGTAGTCCTCTTCTGTGGTGTCAACTACTCTGTCCCAGTCAAAGGAGAAGCCTACGCGCTTTAACTGCTGTGTAAACTTCTTGATGTTGTTGTCTGTAACCTGTCTGGGGTGAACACCTGTCTTGATAGCGGTGTTCTCGGTGGGCAGACCGTAAGCGTCAAAGCCGATGGGGAACAGTACGTTGTAGCCCTGAAGTCTGCGCTTGCGGCTTACTACCTCAAGACCGGAATAAGCCTTGATATGACCTACGTGCATACCTGCACCGGAGGGATAGGGGAACTCTACCAGAGCATAGAACTTTTCCTTGCTGCGGTCGTCGGTAGCCTTGAATGTACCGTGTTCGTCCCAGTATTTCTGCCATTTGCTTTCAATGGCGCTGAAATCGTACTTCATTGTTTTGTCGTCCTTTCGGTATAAAAAATAATTCCAACTATATATTATACTATAATTTATAGCGGTTGTCAATATTCTAATGGATAATTGATAATGGACAATGGACGATTATGGAACGCTGCTTCGCAGCGATTACAATTTCCACCTCGTTTTGGAGCTGCCGCATATTGATATCAATATCGCTATATGGAAACATTATACTTTCGTGACGATCCTATTCAGTCGGCGTAAGCCGACACAATAATTGTCAATTATCCATTGTCAATTGTCAATTGCTTCACCTGTTCCAATATTTCCTGTCAAGGCTGCGGTAGCTTATCGCCTGTGCGATGTGCTGCTTCTGGATGTCCTCGCTGCCTGCAAGGTCGGCACAGGTGCGCGATACTTTAAGTATCCTGTCGTAGGCGCGTGCTGACATTCCAAGCTTATCAAAGGCGCGGTGCATCATCTCCTCTGCCTCGGAGGTAAGTCGGCAGACCTCGCCGATGATATCCGAGGTAATTCCGCTGTTTGAGCGTATCGGAGTGCCCTTGAAGCGCTTTGCCTGTATATCGCGCGCTTTCTGGATGCGCTCTGCGATAGCGGCGGAGCTTTCCTGCGGAGTGCGGTGGGAGAGGTCGCCGTATTCCACGGGCTTCACCTCTATCTGGATATCTATCCTGTCCAGTACGGGCTGGGATATCTTGTTGAGGTAATTCGATACCTGCGCGTCGGAGCAGCGGCATTTTTTCTGCGGATTTCCGAAGTTTCCGCAGGGGCAGGGGTTCATCGCAGCAACAAGCATTATATCGCATGGGTAGCAGGCTGAGCCGCTTGCGCGTGAGATGTTTATCTCGCCGTTTTCGAGCGGCTGCCTGAGCGTTTCAAGCACCTTTCGGTCGAACTCGGGAAGCTCGTCCAGAAACAGCACGCCGTTGTGCGCGAGGGATATCTCGCCGGGGTGCGGTATCGTGCCCCCGCCGATAAGACCGACTGCGGAGGCGGTGTGGCTGACCGAGCGGAACGGGCGCTGTGTAATGAGCGGCTCTGCAGGGTCTATCATACCTGCTATGGAGTGTATCTGTGTGGTTTCGATGCTCTCCGCAAAGGTTATCTTCGGCAGTATCGAGGGGATGCGCTTTGCAAGCATGGATTTACCCGAGCGCGGAGGACCCAGCATGAGGATGTTGTGCGAGCCTGCGGCGGCAACTTCTATTGCGGATTTCGCGCT
>JAZQEQ010000245.1:0-2188 GCA_045539055.1 Oscillospiraceae bacterium
CCGCTGCCGCCATTCTCATTCTTCCCACCGCAGAATTCAACATTATCCACCAGTACCTCGGTGCAATAATGTGTAACATCAGGATGATTCCTGTCCTGATAGTTGTTATTTCTCAGTTCGCCCTCAACTGCTATCATCTTACCTTTTGAGAAGTAGCGGCTGACAAACTCGGCTGTCTGACGCCATGCAACACAGGTGATAAAATCAGCCTGTCTCTCGCCTGTGGACTTATCGGCATAACGCCTGTTCACTGCAACTGTAAATCTGCATGAAGCAACGCCGCTCTGTGTCTGTCTGAGCTCGGGATCTGCTGTGAGTCTGCCGACTAATACCGTTTTATTCATGCTGTGTTTTCTTCCTTTCTATCATCTGTAATATGAGACATTCAAAATTCAGTCTCTGCCTGTCAGATAGTATTTTTTCACCGAGATGCTTTTTATAGCGCTCAAACAAAGGCTGTATTTTAGGGTGATTTACGTTTATCTTGTACCCGTACTTATTTGTCTTGGCATATATAGAGTCATTCGGTGTGATCCTTACGGCTTCCATAGCCTGATCCATAGGGATACGTTTACCCATTTGATCACCTGCGAGGAGCTGTCTGCTTCTTATAGTTGTGGTAATACCAGAAGAACTCTTCCAGTATCTTCAGTGCTGATTTATTGGTCTCTGGGACGAATTCGACGCTGAAGCTGTACCTGTTGCCGCAGCGCCATGCTTGCAAAGTGCTGTATACAGTCGCTCCGATGTTGCAGACCTTGCGTCCCTGCTTTCCTGCCTGCATTTCAGACAGTTCAAAGCCTTTCAAATTCTCCCAGCCTGAGCATTTTTCGAGCATGAATGTACACTGCTGAGCATTTCGTGAGATTGTATCAAGCTCTTTTTCGATACGCTCGCGGTCACTTGTGACATTGCCGTATACCTCGTTGATATCAGCCTTTCGCTCTACCACACAAGAGCGTGAGAAGTCCTTGCCGTCAACGATAAAGCTATAATCGCCGAAATCAAGCTTCTGAGACTTGTACATTATTCCGAGATTGCTGAAAACTTCTGTGATATGGCTGTTCTGCTGCTCTCTGGTATCGACAAGGATCGTTACTTTCTTCATGAATTCCTTTTTCTCGTCATTGTTGCTCAACTTCGTACACCTCACAGTCTTCATGATAGTTACGAGGTTCCGTCAGCACCTTTGTGAAGCGACAATAACTGCAATCACCGCAGCGCTGAGGCTGTAAAGTCCCGTCTTTCAGCTGCTGAAATCTCGGGGCAAGGCTTATGACCTCCTCAAGGGCGTTATCCATATCTTCATCTGGCACCCAGAGTACATCAAGGTCAGGCTCTTTTTCCTTTGTTATAGCTGAGACATAAAAGGGCAGCTGCTTTCCTGTATTCTGACGGACGACCTCGCGGTAAATAGCGCCTTGAATATCATACCCCCAGTAATTGATAAAATGCTGTTTCTTCCCTTTTTCGACATTCCATATAAGCTTAAAATCCTTGATAGCTTTCAGGTCAACGATACAGTTATTTTCATGATAACTGTCTATTTTGATCTTGAAAGGTATGCCTGCTATCTCACCGACCATTATTTTCTGTTTCTCGCCACTCATATACTGCATGAAAAGCTTATCGCGTTCCGCTCGCTGTATCATGTACTCAGCCTGTCGGTACTGAGCTTTCAGCTCGCCCGACTTTGTGTATATCTCAGGGTGCTGTGCTCTGAAAATGTCAAGAGTACCCTCAAAATGCGCGTCCACATAAGAGCCGACCAACAGGGCGTCGGTGACCTCTCTCTGATACTCGCCGTGAAGCTCCGCCAAAGCGGAAGCCTCACAGGTGAGAAAGCTCTTGAACTGGGAACAGCTCATATACTTCATGTTATTTTCGGCGCTGAAATAGTTTTCAGCTGTCAGGGAATGAGGGATCATATGTAGTGTACCTCCATTTCTGCCGCGTCTGTCGTGCGTGTTGCGATAAACTGTATGCCCTTTTCGCGGCACTTGCTATACAGCTTTTCACGATTCTCGGAAGAGAGCTTTTCCGTACCGTCTATAAGAATGACCTGTAAGCCATTAGGCTTTGATATGGCAACATCAACGCATAAGCTGAGTTGCTCACCCTCCGACAGGTTCGCAACAGGCAGACCGTTAATAAGAGGTATACCGTTCTGAACAGTAAAGCCCTCTAT
>JAZQEQ010000246.1:0-3060 GCA_045539055.1 Oscillospiraceae bacterium
CTGAATTTCGGGTGAAAGCTCACCGATATACTTTTCAAGTTCTTCTTTTTTCATAGTTATTTAACCTCCGTTCTGTTTCAGGTCAGGATCAATACTTCACGGTGCCCGCCCTGTTGGGGCTTTTCGACTTCATAAGCCGCGCCGGCTCGTCACCCGCCTTAATACTTCTTGGGCTTCGGGCTCACAAAGCCGTTTCCACCCGGCACCCACCACAAACCATTGTTATAGCTGCTGCAATTGGGATTGTTACAGTACATACGCCAGATGTTGGAATGACCCTTCTCACTGCTGCACATATCCCAGTAATAAAGATTCTGACCGCATTCGGGGCAGATATCAGACATCTTGTCTCCCTGATCTAGCGTCGGGTCAGACTGGCTGCATCCGCCCGCAACCGCTTCAAGAGCATCCTCGCTCAGCTCAACATCGTTCTCGGCAAGCAGAGCGTTAAGCTCTGTCATATCCTTGCACTGTCGCGCCTTTGCCTGTAATTCCGGTGACAGCTCACCTACGTACTTTTCAAGTTCTTCTTTTTTCATGATGAAACTCTCCTTTTGATTTATTTATATTATTTTCCTGTATAGGAACCTCTCACAAATTGATAATATCATATAACTGTGGATTCATTTTTTCCCGCAGCCTTATTCAGATAATCAAGCTGATACTGAAACGCCGCTTTCAGCATTTCAATGTATTTTCCGGGAATGTCCTCACAGACGCTTATCATACTCTCTATATCATCCTCAAAGCCATCAAGCCTTTTCGGGTCATACCACCCGAAATCCCATTCGGGATGGATCATACACGAATGAAAAAGCATCATTACGAATACAGTCGTTGTTGATTCTATCGCATATTTTGCGGCAGTAACGCTGCCGTCTTCTATTGGCTGTCCGAAGCTGCCAAATGACCTACCCCTGTCAAAAAGCGGAGCACATCTGAGCTTCATAGTATCAAGATCACGGATAAAGCCGAAGTTGTTTGTATGACAGTCTCCTGCGACCGAAAGATTGAAGGCTGATGTCAGCTTGGCATAATATTCCGTTACCCTTTCAACTCCTAATTTTTCAAGAGTCTGCGTAAAGCTGTTCAGAAGCTCCCTGTCCTTTGATATGACAGCAAAGGTTTCCACATTCTTGTTTCCCATAAGGTCAAGTATGTGCTGGGCGGGAATAAATTCCTCGCCGCTTTTTACCATTCCGCGGCAGGCGATGTAGCTTTCACCGCCAAAATCGCAGCTCGAATAGCTTACATAGTCACTCTCATCAAGAAGTCTTTCGGTAAGTCTTGCCGCAAGAAGCTCAGACTGCTCAATGAATTTTGCTGTACCTGCCTCGGATTTCAGCAGCATCGGCGCACCGTCAATGCGTACCCATGCTTTCCTTGATATACCGCCGAGGGTACTGTCTGGTGTCAGCGGGTCTGACTTTGCCAGAGCATCATAATCCCTGCGGAGTATCGCTTCACCGAAGGAAGTATCATATTCATTGTCAAAGCAGCTTACATCCTTCCATTTAAGCTCAGAGCCATAAGGGCGGTACCAGTAATGATCCGTAAGCGAGAGCCCGAGCGACTGCAGAGAAAGATGCAGCGGAGTATCCACTCCGACGGCTTTTAAAATATCCTTTGCATCCTGACGGGCTATATTTATGATACGGCTGTTCAGAAAGGACTGTAAAACATTATCCGGCATTTCCGAGCCTGAAGCATATCGTCTGAAATGTATCGGCGCATGATCAAAGCCGTCACAAAGCCTTTTTATTCCGACCATATCAAATTCATTTACTTCAAATTCAAGTATCTCATGTTCTCCGTTCATAAGAGTATACTGCATACAATACTCCTTAATATCAAAATTATTATTTACCGAGCATTTCTCTGAGGGCTTTAAAAGCGCTGTTCTGTCTGCTCACAACCTTATTATAGGACAGTCCCATCTCTTCGGCTATCTTAACAAGAGTCCATCCGCGATAAAAACGAAGTATCAGAATATCCCTCTGCTGCTGAGGAAGCTTTGACAGAGCCTTGATAAGCTCATCTGCGCGTTCCCTGTCCATAATGATATCCTCTGAGGAGGGAAGAACGGCATGATCCTCAGAAAGCTCATCTTGTTCACGTTTGCAGCGGTAATAGTCAATTACTGCATCGTGCGTGATCTTATACAAAAGCGTTGAGACTGATGCTCTTTTTTCGTCATAGCTTTCAAGCAAGCCG
Organism: Oscillospiraceae bacterium; assembly: GCA_045539055.1. GTDB lineage: Bacteria > Bacillota > Clostridia > Oscillospirales > Ruminococcaceae > CAG-115. Next base: position 2,215 of record JAZQEQ010000246.1, read on the forward strand.
AAAAGCTTAACAAAAACATCTCCGCAAATATCCTCTGCATCCTCATTACAGGTTACTCTTGCCGATATATAGGACATAACGATCGGTTTGTATTCTATATATAGCTGATCGGGCGAAAAAGAAAGGTTCATTCTTTTTTCCCCCCTTCAATGTCCGGTGGGATATCAGAAACTCCGCCTGCTGCAACTTCAAGATCATTCAAGGAAATCATATCATCGTCATCATATCTGCAAAGTGTATCCTCAGTCATAAGTTGCAGCCTTTTATCCTGCTCAAACAACTGATATCCGAATAATTCTGCAAGCAAAATTTCCGTATCCGGCATTGATTTTTTCCTCCCTTCTTTTTCGTTTCTGTATGTTTATCCGAACGAAAAAGAAAATTTTGGATTATTTTTTCATTTTTGTAACTTATTATAAAAAATGCATATATTTTTTGGTCAATTTATCCATGTAATCATTTTAAAAAATCGCACCTCATGAGAATAATATTCTCATGAGGTGCGATAGAAATACCAATTTTTCATAATCGAAAATGGGCGCAACTATCCTGTCTGTTTGTCTGTTTGTATGTATGTCTGGCGTATTATACAGGCTTGGCATGGCTCTGTCAACCCCTTTTGGGAGAATTTCAAAATCCGCAAAGATTTTCAGACAACCTGATGGCGAAAATAATCATAGGTCTGATAAATGCTTGGTTAAAACTATATTATTTTAACATATTTTTTGATTATTATCAATACATTTTATGATGCTGTATAATAAAACTTGACACAATCCAATCAAGGAAAGTATATTAAAAGAAGAGGAGAGTGTCGAAAATGGGAACAGGAAGACAATACAATGA
>JAZQEQ010000247.1:0-3922 GCA_045539055.1 Oscillospiraceae bacterium
GTCCCGCCGCCTTCAGCTTGTCTATAAGAGCGCGGCGGCTGACATCATATTTCAGCACGCTCTTTACTCCGTCAAACTCGTTTGTATAGAACTCGTCACAAAGCGGCTTTGCATCGGGAAGTCCTCCCAGCATCTCGCGGAATATTTCCCAGAAGATCTCAACGTTAGGGCGTGATCCATCGTTCTTCACCATGCCCTTAGTACCTGCCCAGATAGCCTTTACAGTATCGTCAGGCTGATATCCGAGGGGCGCAAGCTTCTTGCACAGCAGCCCGAAGTATACCTTTACAAACTCCTCCTGAAACAACGGAAGCAGCGTTCCGTCGAGATCAAACAGTACTGTCGTTATCATTCTTGTTCTTTTCTGCCTTTCGTCTTGCAATTATCGCGCGCTGGCGCTGAAGCTTCTTTTCATACGAAGCAACCGTGTCATCATCCGCACGATATATCGTTCTCGCCGCAACACAGGAAGTTTCTCCAGACTTCTTGCAGCTGAGCTTTATCAGAAATCTTCCGTGCTGCTCGCAGTCGGCAATGTTGGACTTTCGTCCGCCGCCGAACGACAGCCATTCGCCCGACTTCATGACAGCCTGACAATCGGGACAAGGAATATCCCTTACTCGCGCATCGGAAAGCACCTCGCGATAGTCCTTTATATTCTTCACGACATCGCGGCGCAGCGGTATCCTTGCGCCTGCGGACATACAGCTATACTCTGCAAGTCCCTTCTGCATATCCAGTCTGCGGCAGACCTCAAACGTGAACCACGCGTCATTCATCGCGTCGTGCACCTGCGCGTCCATCGGTATCTGAAGCCTCTCCACAGCGTCGGACAGCGACCACTGCGTGCGCTCGTTGTCTATCTGATTTTTGTAGATGAGCTGCAGATTGATATAATCGCTGCCCCATGACGGGTCAAGTCCGTGAAGTGCCATATTGTCCGACAGCATCGCGATATCGTCAAAGCCCCATGTGATAAAACGGAAATCATCGCCGCACCAATCCTTGAAACGCGCAAATGCCTCGGGAAACTTCTCGCCTGCTTTGAGCTGAGCGTTGGTGATGCCCGTTATCTTTTCAACGTGGCGGTTCATCTTTCTGTAATACTTCGGAGCGATATTTATCTTTAGCTTGTCGAGATAATTGAACTGCTCATCTGTCTTTACCGCGCCTATCTGAATTACCTCGCCGCGGAGCATCACAGGCGACTGCACGACGTGCGCGCGGTCAAGCGCCTGATTCCACTCCATGTCTAAAATTATATAATTCATATATAAACCCACTTCTTAATAATTGACAATTGACAATGGCCAATGAACAATTAAGGTGTCCGACTTTGTCGGACGATTTTAATATTGTCGCTGCAGGCGACACCGAAATTGTTAATTCTCAATTATCAAAGCATAAGCTTTCCGCCGACATTCTCCTTGCGCCACTCAACGAACTCATCATAGGTGCCCATGCGGTCGAAGCAGCCTGTTTCATTTATCTCAATGATACGGTTAGCCGCTGTCTGGAGTATCTCGTGGTCGTGAGATGCAAACAGAATGTTGCCCTTGAACTCGGAAAGACCGTTATTTACGGCGGTGATGCTCTCAAGGTCGAGATGGTTCGTGGGACGGTCAAGGATGAGCACGTTGCTCTGGAACAGCATCATACGCGAGAACATACAGCGAACCTTCTCACCGCCCGAAAGTACGTTTACGGGCTTGAAAACGTCCTCGCCGCTGAACAGCATACGTCCGAGGAAGCCACGCAGATAGCTCTCTGTTTCGTCCTTGGAGTACTGACGCACCCAGTCGAGGATAGACAGCTCGCAGTCGTTGAAGAACGCGCTGTTGTCATTCGGGAAGTAGCTTACGGAAGTAGTGCTGCCCCACTTGTAGCTGCCCTCGTCAGGCTCCATCTCGCCCATCAGTATCTTGAACAACGTGGTCACGGCGATCTCGTTGTTGCAGATGAAAGCGATCTTGTCGTTCTTGCCGACAGTGAAGCTCACGTCGTTCAGCACCTTGACGCCGTCAACGGTCTTGGACAGACCTGTAACCTGAAGTATATCCTTGCCTACCTCGCGCTCCATATCAAAGCCGATATAGGGATATTTTCTCGAAGAAGCGGGTAGCTCCTCAACGGTCAGCTTGTCGATAAGCTTTCTTCTGGAGGTAGCCTGCTTAGACTTGGATTTGTTCGCGGAGAAGCGTGCGATAAAGTTCTGCAGCTCCTTGATCTTCTCCTCGGCGCGCTTGTTCTGCTGCTTTATCATGCGCTGGATAAGCTGAGAGGACTCGTACCAGAACTCGTAGTTTCCGACATACATCTTTATCTTGCCGTAGTCGATATCAACGATATGGGTACATACGTTATTAAGGAAGTGACGATCATGCGATACAACGATGACAGTACCGAAATACTCCGCAAGGAAGTCCTCAAGCCACGAAACAGCGTCGATATCGAGGTGGTTGGTAGGCTCGTCCATCAGTATGATATCGGGATTTCCGAACAAGCACTGCGCAAGCAGCACCTTTACCTTTTCGTTACCTGTAAGGCTCTCCATCTTCTGATAGAGTATCTCCTCGGGGAGTCCCAGACCCTGGATAAGCTTACTTGCGTCAGACTCTGCCTCCCAGCCGTTAAGCTCTGCGAATTCTCCCTCCAGCACAGCGGCTCTGTCGCCGTCCTCGTCGGAGAAGTCCTCCTTGGCATACAGCGCGTCCTTTTCCTGAATGATATCGTAAAGGCGCTTGTTGCCCATGATAACGGTATCCTGAACGGTGTACTCGTCGTAAGCGTAGTGGTCCTGCTTCAGCACGCTCATGCGAAGCTCCTCGGGCATGGAAACGCTGCCCTTTGTCGGCTCAAGCTCGCCGCAAAGAGCGCGGAGGAATGTGGACTTGCCTGCGCCGTTTGCGCCGATAACGCCGTAGCAGTTGCCGGGCGTGAATTTTAACTCAACATCTTTGAAAAGCAGCTGACCGCCGAAGCTGATGCTGAGATCTGAAACTGTGATCAATGTATTATCTCCCTTCGGACAATAATGAGGAATGAGGAGTTAGGAATGAGGAATTATTGTGCGGCTACGCCGCTTTATTATAAATCATTCCTGTTTTCTCATGCTCATTTATTATCTTTCATTGTTTTAGTGATAGCTGACAGTATCTTTTTAATTTCTATGCAGTCTGCCGCTATTGAATTATACTCGTTTTCGGTAAGATATCGGCTTAAATAAAGCAATTCAAGCCAGTATTCCGTTTCAGCGCATTCCTTGAATGCAATATACATTTTTGCAAGAAATTCACTGTTGCTTATTGCGCATTCTGCCTCGGCTATGTTTGCTCCGATACTTGTGCCGCTGCGCAATATCTGCTTTGACATGACCTGTTCTTTTTTTTCGGAGCAAAGATATTGATAAAGCTTTATTATCCGCAAGGCAAAAAGCTTGCTTTTTTCAAATACAACATTATCTTTCATATGTTATCTAAGAGAAATCCCTCATTGCGGCGAAGCCGCATTCAGATATGTCTGCGTCAGCAGACACCGAAATTCCTCATTCCTCACTCCTAATTCCTAATTAAATAGCAGCGAACGCCTGCTCTATGTCAGCAATGATATCCTCAACATTCTCAAGACCTACCGAGAAGCGGATAAGACCGCCGTCGATGCCTGCCGCAACGAGCTGCTCATCAGTGAGCTGTCTGTGTGTCGCGGAAGCAGGGTGCAGTACGCAGGTGCGTATATCAGCAACGTGCACCTCGTTGGAGGCAAGCTTCAGGCTGTCCATGAACTTTACAGCTGTGCTTCTGCCGCCCTTGATGGAGAACGAGATAACACCGCTTGTGCCAAGGGGCAGATACTTCTTTGCAAGCGCATTCTGCTTACTGGAAGCAAGCGCGGGATATGTCACGAACTCAGCCTTGCCGCTGTT
>JAZQEQ010000248.1:0-14500 GCA_045539055.1 Oscillospiraceae bacterium
GATACAGGCTGGGGTAAGGCGGCATGGGGCAAGATGTACGGTCAGCTTATCATGGGCACCTGCGTATTCGTCTATGACTTCGATAAGTTCATCCCCGAGAATATGCTGGCAGTAATGGAGAAATACAGAATAACAACATTCTGTGCGCCCCCTACTATGTTCCGCTTCTTTATCAAGACAGGTCTTGGCAATTACGACCTCTCCAGCCTCAAATACTGCACCATCGCAGGCGAGGCGCTCAACCCCGAGGTGTACAACAAGTGGCTTGAATTTACAGGAATAAAGCTGATGGAGGGCTTCGGTCAGACTGAGTCCACACTGATGCTCGCAAACACTATTGGCATGAACCCAAAGCCCGGCTCCATGGGCAAGCCCACTCCGCTCTATGATATTGCGCTCGTAGACGCTGACGGAGAAGAGGTGCCTGTCGGCGAAACAGGCGAAATATGCGTGCGCTGTGAGTATACACATAAGCTGGGGCTTTTCCGCGGCTACTACCGCAACAAAGAGATCACAGACGAGTGCTGGTATGACGGCCTCTACCACACAGGTGATACCGCGTGGATGGACGAGGACGGCTACTACTGGTATGTCGGCAGAAACGATGACGTTATCAAGGCAAGCGGTTACCGCATCGGTCCGTTTGAGATAGAGAGCGTGCTCATCGCCCACCCCGCAGTTCTTGAATGTGCCGTAACAGGCGCTCCCCACCCCATCAGAGGCATGGTCGTAAAGGCTACTATCGTCCTCGCAAAGGGTCACACCGCAAGCGATGAGCTTGTCAAGGAGCTTCAGGATCATGTAAAGAAGAACACCGCTCCCTACAAGTATCCCAGAATAATAGAGTTTGTGGACGAGCTTCCGAAGACTATCAGCGGCAAGATAAAGCGCGGCGAGATAAGAAAACGTGACATCGAAAAGTATAATGCGGAAAATCCGCTGTAAATATTAAAAACAATGAACTAAGGAGAATAAAACAATGGTTGTAATCGAACTCGAAAACGGCAAAAAGATCAAGCTGGAGCTGTGCCCCGACAAGGCTCCCATCACAGTAGAAAACTTTCTGAAGCTGGTTGGCGAGGGCTTCTATGACGGCCTCATCTTCCACCGCGTTATCAAGGACTTCATGATCCAGGGCGGCGACCCCACAGGCACAGGCATGGGCGGTGCTAAGGACAAGATCAAGGGTGAGTTCCTGATGAACGGCGTTCCCAACAGCATTTCCCATGTGCGCGGCGTTATCTCCATGGCAAGAGCTCAGAACCCCAACTCCGCAAGCTCCCAGTTCTTTATCGTACACAAGGACTCCACATTCCTCGATGGTCAGTATGCCGCATTCGGCAAGGTCGTTGAGGGCATGGATGCAGTCGATGAGATCGCAGAAACTGCTACAGATATGAACGATCGCCCCAGAAGCGACATGAAGATGAAGAAAGTTTACATCGAAGAATGATCCTGACACGGAGCCTATATAGGCTCCGTGTTTTTACTTTTATGGCTGTAAAAAGCTCCCAGGGAAATCCTTATGCATATTATACAAAAAAACAAGTCGATTTTAATCAAATTGTGTCCATTTTCAGCTTAAGACCCGCTATTTCTCGGCTGTTGCTATTGACAAAAATGCTATTTTATAGTATCATAGAAGAATAGGAGTATAGGGCGAAGTGCGCCTTTTTCCCATTACAAAAAAAGAGGTTTAAAAATGCGATTTGGAAGTGTGGCATTTTTTAAAGTGCTTATAAAAACTGTCCTCTGCATAGCCTTTTTTGTTCCGTTGGTGCTCTGCGTTGTTTTCGCGGTGCTTTTGTGGAACAAGAGCGCCGAGCTGGAGGAAGTCAAGTTTGAAAACGAAAAGCTGACATACTACTCCGAGATAGTAAGCGGCGAGCAGCCCCTTACAGTCGAGGGATTCTATGAGCTTTATTCCGGCAGCGGCCTTTCCGATGAGGAGCTGATAGCTTACATCAACGGACAGGACGGATCAACGGACGCTGTAAAGCCGCAAGTAACTACGAAAGCTACTACGGCCGATACAACAAGCAGCATCCCCGTTGAAGATGATCCCGCACCTGCTGAAACTTCAGAGACCACAGACGCCGTCGAAACCAAAGACGCTGAGGAACAGCCGCCCGAGGATGTTGCGGTATCTCAGCCCGTCAATGAGTATGAATCACTTTACACAGATCTTACCGTTCCTGTTCCCACACAGTATGTGAGAGAGGAGAATACGGTATATCTCACCTTTGATGACGGCCCGTCACAAAATACATATTCCGTACTTTATTATCTCGACCAGTACGATATAAAAGCGACTTTCTTCGTTGTGCCGCAGCGCACCGATGAGTGTTACGCACTGATGAAGCAGATCGTGGATAAGGGACATTCGATCGGCGTCCATAGTGCTTCGCACGAATATGAAAAGATATACGCATCTGTCGAGGCTTATCTTGACGACTTCTACGAAGCATGGCAGATGATATATGAGGCAACAGGCGTAAAAACGCACATCTTCCGCTTCCCCGGAGGCAGTAAGAACGACTTCAACGAAGCGACCCGCGATGACATAATCGAGGAAATGACCCGCCGCGGCTTCCGCTACTATGACTGGAACGTTGACAGCAACGATGCGGGCGGCGCTACATGGACCGAAATGTACAACTCGATCCCTGCAGATATTGCCGGAAATTATCGTTCAGTAGTGCTTATGCACGATTCGGGACAGCGCGAGAACACGGTATATGTACTGGAGGACATTCTCAGAGTCCTCACAAATGAAGGCTATAAATTCGATAAAATAAACAATAATACGCAGCCCGTCCAGTTCATAGGACCGTTTGCGTGATATGTAACAGAAAGGATAACCGATATGGGTATTAAGGATAATTTCTCACAGGCAGTAAAAGAGCTGTGGAAAAAGGACGGAATGGAGGAGACTTCCGAGGCTCCTGTTATAAGAGACGGCGCTCCCACTCAGCTTGACCAGTATCTCAACCAGCAGCCCGAACAGCCCGCAGCAGTACAGCCTGCCGCTCCTGTTCAGCCCGAAGCTCCTGTTCAGCAGGCAGCTCCCGTACAGGCTGCACAGCCCGCTGCCACACAGCCTGCTCAGACTGTTCAGCAGCCTGCAGCTCCCCAGCAGGAAACAGGTGCAAACGGCGTCCCGCTCGAAACGCCTTACTACCGTACAGCTCCCGCAGCTCATCCTCAGCCTGCTCAGGCTGCCCAGCAGCCCGCAGCAAATACATATAACCCCAACAGCGGATTCGCGACAGCTCCTGCACCCGTTCCCGGCAACGTGAACGCTAATCGTGCAGCAGGTGTCAGCGACGAGGTAACTGTTATCTCCAAGAATACCGTTATCGACGGAAACGTGCGTTCCCTCGCGAATATGCAGCTTGACGGCAACATCAAGGGTAATGTTGAAACAACACGCGATATCGACATGACAGGTAAGGTCGTTGGCGATATGAAGTGCAACAACGCTACCATGAACTCCGCCGCTATGCAGGGTAATATGACCATCAAGGGTAAGATGCGTATGGACAGAGATACTATCCTTATCGGTGATCTTACATCACAGTACGCCGACGTAAACGGCCGTATCAGAGGAAAGCTCGAGATCGCAGGCAAGGCAGAGCTCAAGCGTGACGCGATCGTATTCGGCGACATCAACGCTTCCACCATCGCTGTAACAGACGGAGCTATCATCCAGGGCTATGTAAACACGACCTTCCTCTCCAAGGAGGACAGCCGCAACGCATTCCCCGATGCTATCTCTCTTGATGCAGCAAAGGTAGAAAACGCAAAGTAACGGCTAAAAAACGGTAAAGGAACCCGTTCGTTGTTGACGGGTCTTCCGTTATGAATTACAATTATTATATGCACATTATAGTGCGAAAGGTCAATAAATGAGCAAACAAAAAACTTCTCTCGCACCACTCATTTCCACTATCGTTGTAGCGGTTCTCGCTATAATAGTGGTAATTGCCGCTATACTGATCATTACAGGTGATAATGGCACGACTTCTACAGGCGACAGTGCTCCCGACACTTCCGTGGCAGAGCCTTTCAAGCCTACTCAGGAGCTCGTGGATGAATGTACATACGCAGCCCACGATCTCGTTGCGGATAACTACCGTATCGTCCGCCTTTTCATCACCGAGGGACTCCCTTATGAGCCGGAGCCTTACGGAAATCTCCCCGAGGATGGTCTGTATACAGTCAGCAGCAATGATTATAAAACGCTTCAGCAGATAGAAGATCTTGTGCACTCTGTTTTCGTAGAGGAAGAAGCTGTCCGCGTGCTGGACAACATCGACGGCAAGGGCCTCGCTGTATATCAGGACCGCGAAAGACTTGTAAAGGTCGAAAAGCCTGCCGACGGCACTTCGGAGGCAACCGAGGAAAGTGCAGGAGTTCAGTATGAAACCGAATATGTGCTGGGCATAAGCGCAGATTTCGTTGCTGACGACAGCTACTCCAAGGATTGGTCAAGCTGCCGAATCGCTTTGATCCCCCGCTCCGATACACTTTGTGATCTTACAGTATACCTTGACGGTCTTGATGAAAATACAGCGACCGACGCAAACTCCGACAGCGTGCTTAAAATGACTATGGTGAAAGTCGAGCAGGACTGGCGCCTGGAGAAATTCGTATACTGATATGTCCAAAAAGACTAATAATCTCGCCGCTTACGCAGTGGCAAGTCAGTTCGCTTTTTCGGTGCTGGGACCGCTGCTGTTGTTTATAGTCGGCGGTTACTATGCCTCAGAATACTTCGGCTGGCCCGACTGGGCGATGGGAATATGCGTGGCGCTTGGCGTAATATTCATGCTCGGCGGTGGCATCTCTCAGCTCGGTAAGATCATGAGCATCTACGGCAAGGAGAACAAAAGCGCACCAAAAAGCTTTTCAAGCACCGACGACAATGATTATTTCGACAATTATCGGTGACGGATATGGCAAAGAAAACACCAATAATCATTCAGGAGATGCGCTCGCTCTGCCCCTACTATCTGGCAATAAACGCAGTGTATTTCGCAGTGGTGCTGATACTGTTCTTTGTTACGGGATATAATTACACCCTGATAACAGGAGCGGTTTATGGCAATATTATAACCGTGCTGAATTTCTACCTGTTGGGAAAAACAGCACAAAAAGCTATCAGAATGTCAGCCAAAAAGGCACAGGGCTATATGAACGCCATGTACTGCCTGAGATATCTTGGTATATTCGCAGCTATGACTATCGCGGCACTTGTGCCGTTCATAGAGCTGCTTACAGCGGTGATACCGCTGCTTTTCGTAAAGATAGCCATCACGATACGCGCTATACGCGAAAAGGATAAAAACTGAAAATTCTCTTTCGAAATTTAAAAGGACGTATATCGTCCAAAAAGGAGGAAGATATTATGTTAAATGCCATGCTTATGGCATCGGAGTCGGCCTTTACTATCAACGGACCGCTCGTCGTAGCAAGCTGGGAAATGTTCGGCATGACCTGGAACCTCACTGAATCAGTAATAGTTCAGTGGATCGTAATTGCGCTTCTGGGCGTGCTGTTCTTCGTGCTCGGCAGAAAGCTCAAGGTCGTTCCTACCTCGCGCCGTCAGGCTCTTGCGGAATGGCTGGTCACATTCGTCATAGATATGGTCGATGGCACGATGGGCGAAAAGTACAAGTCCTACCGCCCTTACATCGGTATGCTTATCATCTATGTTGTGGTGTGCAACCTTATCGGACTGATTGGTCTGCGCTCACCGACAGCAGATGTGTCAGTAACCGCTACACTGGCTATCATCACTTTCTGCATGACCCAGTATAACCGTGCAAAGACAGGCGGCGTAAAGGGCTATTTCAAGGCATATATTGATCCGCTTCCCTTCATGCTTCCCTCCAATATCATCGGCGAGATATCAAACCCCGTTTCCATGGCGCTTCGTCTTTTCGGTAACATGGTAGCAGGTATGGTAATCGGCGGACTTATCTACTGGGCTCTTGGCAGCATCATGCCGCCCATCTTCATCCCCGCGGTTGCGTCCCTGTACTTTGATATCTTCTCGGGCGTTATCCAGGCATATATCTTCACTATGCTCACTATGTCGTATATCTCAAACGCAGAGTGTGAGTAAATAAAAATCAGGTTATGTTCTCGTTAAGGGAATAATATACAAGCAAATCAAATATTCATGGAGGATATTACTATGACAGACATGGAAATTTTAGCAAATGCTATCGTACTCGGCTCGTCCGCCCTCGGCGCAGGCGCAGCAATGATCGCAGGTATCGGCCCCGGTATCGGTGAGGGCTACTGCGGCGGTAAAGCAGTTGAGTCTATCGCAAGACAGCCCGAAGCATCCGGTGCTATCACAAGAACAATGATCATCGGTGACGCTATCGCAGAGACAACAGGTATCTACGCGCTGGTAGTTGCACTGCTGCTCCTTTATGCTAACCCCATCTTCGGCTCTCTCCAGAGCATACTCGGCGCATAAGCTGAAAAAAAGATAAAAGCAAAAAGGAGGAGTTGGGCATAATGCTGAATATGATCAGCGATGTTGCGAGTACAATGGAAACCTCACCCGCATGGTATGAGTCGCTTGTTTCCATAAATCCCACAACCATAATTTTCACCCTTATCAATGCGCTCATAATCTTCCTCTTATTCAGAATATTCCTGTATAAGCCGGTATGCAAGATACTGGATCAGCGCAAGGAAGCCGCCGCAAAGGAGATCTCCGATGCACAGGCAGCCAAGGAATCCGCTGAAAAGACAGAACAGGAATACCTTGCAAAGCTCGCTGACGCAAAGGCTGAGGCTGCCGAGATCATGAAGCAGGCAACAGCAAGAGCACAGGCGCGCGAGGAAGAGATCATCTCCGACGCAAACAAGAGCGCGGCAGAGATCAGAGCAAAGGCAGAAGAAGCTATCGAGCGCGACAAGAAGCGTGCAATGAACGAGATAAAGGATGAGATCTCCGATATCGTCGTTATGGCAGCTACAAAGGTCGTTGAGAAGGAAATTTCGGCTAAGGATAACGAGAACCTTATCTCTGAGTTCCTGGTCAATGTAGGCGCAGAAAACTAAGCGCCCCCGAAATATTAAAGACGGGAGAAAAACATGAACGACAAGGCAGAAAAGGTATACGGCGAAGCGTTTTTCGAGCTGTGCCTTGAGGAGTGTCCCGATAAGCTTAAGAATATATCGGAGGAGCTTTCCGCACTTTCGGAGATCTTCCGTGAAAACCCCGAGCTTGTAAAGATAATGGGCACACCCACAATATCCATAGAAGAAAAGCTTTCGCTTACCAAGGATATCATCACAAGCGGAAACGTGAGTGAATACAGCGGAAACCTGCTTTGTATACTCGCCGAGCGCAGCAGATTCAATTGCTTCGACGGCATAGTAAAGCACTTCCGCACGAAATACAACGAGTATTTCAAAATTGCCGAGATCACCGTCACAACAAGCGCACCGCTCACAGAGGAGCTGCGTAAGAAGATCATCGCGAAAATGTCTGAGGTCACAGGAAAAACTGTTACCCTTCGCGAGAAGATCGATCCCGCTATCATTGGCGGTATCGTGATAGATCACGGCAGCACACGCTACGACGGCAGCGTCAAGGCAAGACTTAATGCGATAAAGAACGAGCTCGGCTCGATCATCGCGTAACAAATAAACTTAAGAAAGGGAAGTAGTAATGGATTTACGCCCCGATGAAATAACGGGCCTTATCAAGGACCGTATCAAGAACTACAATGCAAAGATCCAGCTTGGCGACATCGGTACGGTAGTTACTGTCGGCGACGGTATCGTGCGTATTCATGGCCTTGAAAAGTGCATGATAAATGAGCTGCTCGAATTCGAGAACGGCGTTCAGTGTATGGCACTTAACCTTGAGCAGGACTTCGTTGGTGCCGTAATGCTCGGCTCCGATGCAGGCATCAAGGAAGGCGATACAGTAAAGCGTACAGGCAGCATCGTATCCGTACCCGTAGGTGAGGAGCTCCTCGGCAGAGTTGTAAACTCCCTCGGTCAGCCTATAGACGGCAAGGGTCCCATCCTCGCAAAGGAGACCCGCCCCATCGAAAAGATCGCTTCCGGTATCATCACAAGAGAGCCTGTAAACGTACCCCTCCAGACAGGTATCAAGGCTATCGACTCCATGATCCCGATAGGCAGAGGTCAGCGTGAGCTGATCATCGGCGACAGACAGACAGGTAAGACTGCTATCGCTATCGATACAATCATCAATCAGAACGATAAGGACGTTATTTGTATCTACGTCGCTATCGGTCAGAAAAACTCCACAGTAGCAGGCGTTGTTGAAACACTGCGCGCAAATAACGCGCTGGATTACACCATCGTTGTTTCCGCAACCGCTTCCGAGCTTGCTCCGCTCCAGTACATTGCTCCCTATTCGGGATGTACTATGGGTGAGTACTTCATGGACAAGGGTAAGGACGTTCTCGTAGTATACGACGATCTGTCCAAGCACGCTGTTGCTTACAGAACCCTCTCCCTGCTGCTGAAGCGCCCTCCGGGACGTGAGGCGTTCCCCGGTGACGTATTCTATCTGCACTCCAGACTGCTGGAGCGTGCAGCACGCCTTAACAAGGATTACGGCGGCGGCTCGCTGACTGCGCTTCCTATCATCGAAACACAGGCTGGCGACGTATCCGCATATATCCCCACAAACGTTATCTCCATCACCGACGGTCAGATCTACCTCGAGACCGAGCTGTTCAACGCAGGCGTACGCCCTGCTGTTAACCCCGGTATCTCGGTATCCCGTGTAGGTGGTAATGCACAGATCAAGGCAATGAAGAAGGTTTCCGGTACTCTGAAGCTGGACTACTCTCAGTACAGAGAGCTCCAGTCCTTCGCACAGTTCGGTTCTGACCTCGATCAGGATACAAAGAACCGTCTTGCAAAGGGTGAGCGTATCGTTGAAGTGCTCAAGCAGGATCAGAACTCTCCCCTCGCAGTAGAGGAGCAGGTCATCGTTATCTATGCGGTAATCAACAACTACCTCGCTTCTATCGAGCTTGAGCAGATCAAGCAGTATCAGAAGGACCTTATAGCACATATCAAGGAAAACAAGCCTGAGATCCTCGAAAGCATCAGAAACGAAAAGGTAATGACCCCCGAGAACGAAGAGGCAGTAAAGGAAGTCCTCACAAGCTTCGCTGCTTCCTACGCAGGCTAATACGAAAGGAGCGCCACTATGAAACAGGCAGCTTTAGTACTCAGCATCATCGCAACAACTCTCAGCGTATTCGCTACACTTGCGATCGGCTGGCTGTACCTTGAGAAAAAAGTAAAGTATATCACAACAGAGGATAATATCCAGTGATATGACTCTCACAAACACCAATCCAAAATATGGAGGTGATATATCATAGCAAACGGAAATATGAAGGACATCAAGCGCCGTATCAAGTCTGTCGGCTCTACACGACAGATCACAAAGGCTATGGAGCTTGTTGCCTCAAGTAAGCTGCGTAAAGCAAAGCAGCGCGCAGAGCAGGCTCGTCCGTACTTCACCGAGCTTTACCGCTCCATGTGCGAGATAGCTTCCGCAAATACAGACTTCTCCACTGTGTTTACCCAGAAAAGAGAGATCAAGCATCGTCTTTTCATCGTTATCGCAGGTGACAGAGGTCTCGCGGGCGGGTATAACTCAAACGTGCTGAAGATGGTTGCGGCAGCCCACGCTGACGATGCTGAAAAGCCCAAGATAATCGCTATCGGCAAGAAATCTATTGAGTATTTCGCAAAGCGCGGTTATGATGTGGTTGGCAGCTTCCCGAATGTTGCAGAGGATATCAAGCCTACAATGGCTTATGATATTGCAAATATTGCGATAGATATGTTCAGAAAAGGAGAGGTCGACGATGTTCAGCTCTTCTATACAATGTTCGTTTCGTCGCTGACACAGGAGCCGCAGCAGATGGCTGTTCTCCCCATGGCGACACAGAAGCTGGAAAACTACGGAACGATGGACTACGACCCCTCGCCCGAGGCAGTGTTTGACCGTATCGTTCCCCGCTTTACAGCAAGCCTTCTGCAGTGCGCTATCGTTGAGGCTTACGCCTCCGAACAAGGTGCACGCAGAACAGCAATGGAGTCGGCAACCGATAACGCCGACGAGATGATAGCAAGCCTCTCGCTGCTGTATAACAGAGCAAGACAGGCAAGCATCACACAGGAGCTGACCGAGATCGTCGGCGGCGCAAATGCATTGGAATAAACCAATGCCCCCAATTTCCAACCAATCGGAAAGGAAAATCAGAAAATGACAAATCAGAACATAGGCACGATTGTTCAGGTAATCGGTGCGGTGCTTGATATCAAGTTCAGCCCCGAGAGCCTTCCTAATCTGCTTAATGCTATCGAGATCGATAACCACGGTCAGAAGCTCGTGGTCGAAGTAGCTCAGCATATCGGCGACGATATCGTACGCTGTATCGCTATGGGCGCTACCGACGGTCTTGTAAGAGGCATGGAAGCAGTAGACACCGGTGCTTCCATCAAGGTCCCTGTCGGAGAGGAAACACTGGGTCGTATCTTCAACCTGCTGGGTGACGCGGTTGACAACAAGCCTCAGCCCGAAACAGCAGAAAAGTGGGAGATACATCGTCCCGCTCCTACATTCGAGGAGCAGGAAGCCTCCAACGAGGTACTCGAAACAGGCATCAAGGTAGTAGACCTTATCGCGCCTTACCTCAAGGGCGGTAAGATCGGTCTGTTCGGCGGTGCCGGCGTTGGTAAGACAGTTCTTATCATGGAGCTTATCAACAACGTTGCTAAGCAGCACGGCGGTATCTCCGTATTTACAGGTGTAGGCGAGCGTACCCGTGAAGGTAACGACCTTTACCTTGAAATGACAGAGTCAGGAGTTATCAACAAGACCGCACTTGTTTACGGTCAGATGAACGAGCCCCCGGGAGCAAGAATGAGAGTTGCACTCTCCGGCCTTACTATGGCGGAGTATTTCCGTGATAAGCAGGGTCAGGACGTGCTGCTGTTTATCGATAACATCTTCCGTTTCACACAGGCAGGCTCTGAGGTGTCTGCGCTGCTGGGCCGTATGCCCTCCGCCGTAGGTTACCAGCCCACACTGTCCACAGAGATGGGCGCTCTTCAGGAGCGTATCACCTCTACAAAGAAGGGCTCTATCACATCGGTACAGGCGGTCTACGTTCCTGCCGATGACCTTACAGACCCCGCTCCCGCTACAACATTCGCACATCTGGATGCTACGACCGTACTTTCCAGAAACATCGCTTCTATGGGTATCTATCCCGCAGTAGACCCGCTGGAGTCCACCTCCAGAATACTCACCCCCGAGATCGTAGGCAAGGAGCACTATGAAGTTGCCCGTGCAGTACAGTCTATCCTGCAGCGTTATAACGAGCTTCAGGATATCATCGCTATCCTCGGTATGGACGAACTGTCCGATGAGGATAAGCTGACAGTAGCTCGTGCAAGAAAGATCCAGCGTTTCCTGTCCCAGCCGTTCTCCGTTGCTGAGCAGTTTACAGGTATGGAAGGTAAGTACGTTCCCCTCAAGGAGACTATCCGCGGCTTCAAGGAGATCATCGAGGGCAAGCACGACGACCTGCCTGAGTCTGCATTCCTGTTCGTTGGTACCATCGAAGAGGCAGTAGAAAAGGCTAAGAAGGGTTAAGGTGAGCTTATGACTCCTTTCAAGCTTGAGATAATCACGCCTGAGAAGAAGTTCTTTGACGGCGAGACTGAGCAGATAATCGTCCGCACTACAGTAGGCGACGTTGGCATACTTAACGGTCACGAGCCTTACTGTGCAGCACTCGGCATCGGTCAGATACGAGTTATGATGGACGGAAAGCTCCGCCACGCTGCAACCTCAGGTGGAATTATCAAGGTAAGCCGCGAAAAGACCGTTGTTCTTGTTGACTCCTGCGAATGGGCTGACGAGATAGACGTAAACCGTGCGCAGACCGCAAAGGACACTGCTGAGCAGCGTATAAAGTCCGCAGACAGCGACAGACAGCTGAAGATGGCAGAGTACAAGCTCAAGCGTGCGCTCAACCGTATCGACGCGGCAAGATTTAAGTAAACAAAAAAGACGCTTCTGATGAAGCGTCTTTTTTTATGCTCTTGTAATTATTGCTTCCAGCTTAACAGCGTTCTCCGCAATATATTTCGGACCGCAGCCCTCAAGCTCCGCCCTTTCACGGAAGCCCCACAGCACTCCGCAGGCATCCAGCCCAGCCGCAGCCGCGGTCTTCATATCCACATTGCTGTCGCCAACGTAGATAGCATCCTCCCTTGCTACATCAAAACGACAGCAAAGCTCTGCCGCTGCCTCGGGAGAGGGCTTCAACGCGTAACCGCTGCCTTGTCCGATAACTGCTTTAATACTGTCACCGAAAAATCGCTGTATCAGCTCCTTAGCAAACTCGTGAGCCTTATTTGTGTTCACACAGCATACGATGCCCATGCCGTCCAGCTTCTTTACAAGCTCCGTGATGCCCTCATAAGGGACAGTAAGGTCGGTCTTGTGCGCGTTGTAATACTCATTGAAAAACTCATAGCACCTCGAATGCTGCTCGTCAGAGTGCACTTCAGGCAATATGCGATGGATAAGATTAGGTATCCCATTGCCGACAAAGAGCTTGTATTCCTCTGTTGCATGAGTGGAAAGTCCCATCCGCTGCAACGCATGATTTCCTGCCGCAGCAAGATCTCCTAAAGTATTCAGCAGCGTGCCGTCAAGATCAAAAATAACCAGTCTGTACATATTACTGAATCGCCGCTCCCATGTTGAAGAATACGCCGATACCGTAGGTTATTACCCACGCAGCACCCGTCACATAGGTAAGTCCCGCAAGAAAACGGTTGCCGCTTACGGTGGTCCTGATGTTGTGGTTAGTGCCTGCTGTGCTGCCGATGTTGGTCAGGATACAGCCGCCGATAGCAAGGCAAAGACCTATGAATGTCACATACCGCGGTGCAATGTTTGAAAGATAAAGTATATTGAGCACTGTCGCAGTGATGAGAAGTATGTTGAATGCAAGCTGAAGATAATCGAATTTAGTAAATTTCATGGTGTTCCTTTCTTTTATCGCCGTTTATAGTTCAGGCTGGGCCTCTGTCGTTTCTGTTTGTAGCGCGTAGGTCGAGAAATCAGGAAGCTCGTCCCTGGTAACGCAGATACGCGAATTATATGCATTGTTCAGCTTTTGCCAGCTGGTGTAATTCTCGGAATAGCTTCCGTCGGGATGGATCGTGTATTCGCCGCTACCCATAGCCAGCCACAGCCACATTGCATTGTCGCGGTAGAGGAGATCAGGGTCCGCGAGCTTGTCACAGCCTGTGATCGCGACAGGCTTTACGCTTGTCCCCGAAAGATGCGCAAGCGCCGCAAATCTCGCCGCAAACGAGGCAGCCGAATTCAGATACATACTCTCGCCGATAATGTCACAATAATTGTCGCCGGGATAGAACTCGGCGCTGCTGCCGTTGTAGACCCAGATAAGGTTGTTCAGCCCGTGGTACTCGTTGAAGCGCCTGAACATAAGCTGCCACAGCCAGCGATAGCTTTCCGCGTCACCGCCCCACCAGTACAGGTCCGTATCGCCGTAAGGAAGCGGCTGCCAGATAACAGTGATCCTCTCATCTGTGAAGCGCTTAAGCTGCTGAGCCATGTTGTCTATATCGAGAATGACCCTGTAACACTGTTCTGAAATCATCTCGCTGTTGTACATTCCCTCAAGCTCCTCTATGCTGAGAAGCGCGATATCGGACTCTGTGACAGCCTCGGAAAGCACAAACTCTGTTCCGCTCTTATAAAGCCCGTTTTCGCTCTCAACAGGCGCGTACCAATGCCAGCCAAGCGATACTATACCACCGTTTCTGCCCCATTCAAGCGCAAGCTCTATCTCCTTTTCGGCAGTTTCATCATCAGCCTCATCGGCATACAAAGACGAATATATAAGATTTCCGCACCTTATTGCGGGATATCTTCCTGTTTCGGCAAATACCGCGTCTATCTCAGCGTTTGTGCCTACCGTAACATTCTGCGCAGTCAGCACCCTTACACCGAACATATCAGACAGATATTTCATCGTGCCGATAGTGTGGATGCCTGTGTTCTTGCCTGCGACCGATACGGGCACCTGATAGCAGGTAGACGATGCAGGCTCGCTGTCCTCTACGATGAAATAGTCGACAGAAGCATATCCATCAAGCATCTTAAGCTTGATGATAGACGGACCTGCTTCAAGGTAAATGTTATCTATTGTATATAGTCCGAATACCGGCTCTCCCGATGGCGGAATATAATACGTTCCTACACATCCCTCAGGAGCTGACAGACTCAGCACCGCACCTGTATAAGAATACGCCGCGATAACGATGCGATAATGCTGCGAGGTCGGGACATCCGCTATATGCGTGAGCGTCTTGTCCTGTTCAAGTATAATATATCCGCTGCCGTCATATTCGCCGTCAG
>JAZQEQ010000249.1:0-3879 GCA_045539055.1 Oscillospiraceae bacterium
AAGAACACCATCATCATCCTCACATCCAACCTCGGCTCGCAGTTTATCCTTGAGGGCATCAACGAAAACGGCGAGATATCCGATGAAGCAAGAGAGATGGTAGAGGCTCAGCTCAAAAAGTCGTTCAGACCCGAGTTCCTCAACCGCCTTGACGAAACTGTATTCTACAAGCCGCTCACAAAGGACGAGATATTCGGCATCATCGACCTGCAGACCATGTCGCTGAAAAAGCGCCTTAAGGAAAAGCAGCTTGACCTTGTCATCAGCGACGAGGCAAAGACCTTTATCGTTGATGCAAGCTATGACCCGATCTACGGCGCAAGACCTCTCAAGCGTTATATGCAGCGTCACCTTGAAACACTTATCGCAAAGGAGATACTTGCGGACAGAGTGCATCAGGGCGATACGATCAACATTGGCGTAAAGGACGAGGCACTTGCAGTCTGCGAGAAGTGAACGATGAACGGCGGCACATCCGCGCCGCCGTATCTAAGATCACAATGTGGTGTCTGACAGTATGTAGGCGGGAGCCCCCGCCTTGCATCACTTGTTGTTCTGCTTGTTTGTGTTTGTGTTCTGCTGCTCGGGCTTGTTATTCTGGCTGTTCTGCTGATTGTTGTTCTGCTGATTTGTGTTACGATTGGACATGATTTTCCTCCTGTGGAGCATAGCTCCGTTATATTATGCGGAAGTCACCGCAATGATATTCTGTGCGGTTTTTTCTCGGATATACGGGACTTGTGTAAATTTATCATCAGCTGTCAATAAACTCTTGCAAAATTACAAAATATATGCTACAATAGTAAGGAGCAGATTCGCTTGATTTTTTTCATTTTGAAAGGAGTATCCGAAAATGGGATTTTTAGATGAACTTATTTCCACCACCAAGAACGTTGCCGCTTCCGCAGGCAAGAAGACTGACGAGGCTGTAAAGATCTCCAAGCTGAAGATCAAGAAGTCGCAGATCAGCGGTGACATAAAGGCTAAGAACGAGAAGCTCGGTGCTACAATGTACCAGATGGCTAAGAGCGGCGAGAAGGACAACGAGGCTTTTGACGCAGCTGTTGCAGAGCTTGACGCTTGCTATGAGGCACTTGCTGATGTAAACAAGCAGCTTGACGAGCTGAACGGTATGCTCTCCTGCACAAGCTGTGGCGCAAAGACAAAGAACGATAACAGCTTCTGCCCCAAGTGCGGCACAAAGCTCCCCGTTATCGAGGTAGCTGCTCCCGCTGAGGAAGCTGCCGAGGAGAAGACCGAGGAAGCTGCTGAGGCTCCTGCAGAGGAAAAGGCTGAGTAATTTTACTCTATAAGATACATCCCCCGAAGAGCTCGGGGGATGTTTTATTTTACATCAACAGACGTCCGTCGGCGATGCGCAGGAGCCGCTGCGCTTTTTGCGCGGTCTGTTCGTCATGAGTTATCATGACCACAGTTTTACCGCTGCGGTTGAGGTCTGACAGGATATCAAGCACCTCGCGGCTGTTTCGGCTGTCGAGGTTGCCGCAGGGCTCGTCTGCTAAGATGATGGACGGGTCGGCTGCGACAGCCCTTGCTATGGCGCAGCGCTGCTGCTGACCGCCCGACATCTCGGAGGGTCTGTGATATATGCGGTCGGACAGCCCTACTATCTCCAGTGCCTCCTTTGCCAAGATGCGCCGCTGTGATTTAGGCACGCCCCTGTACATCAGCGGAAGCTCCACATTTTCAAGCGCGGTCAGCGCAGGAATGAGATTGAAGCTCTGAAAGACAAAGCCTATCTTGCGGCTTCGGATACGGCTCAGCTCCTTGTCGGACAGCTCCGAAACATCGCTGCCGTCAAGAAGATATGTGCCGGAGGTCGGTGTATCGAGGCAGCCGAGTATGTTCATGAGCGTTGACTTCCCCGAGCCGCTTACGCCCGTTATCGTGACGAACTCGCCGCTCATTATATCAAGGCTCACGTTATCAAGCGCGCACACCTCGCTGCCGCCGATATTGTAGCGCTTGCAAAGATCGATTGCTTTTATTGACATAGAAATACCCCCACTGATGTTTTCGGGCTTAGTTTTGCCTGATATCAGTGGGGTTATTCTTATTTTGGAGGATATCACCTGAAGAAGTCAGATCTTTTCTATTTCAAACATCTCCTGCATGATCAGCCACGCCGGGATATAGCAGCGGTTTACTGTCCACCAGCTGACGCCTGCAAGCCCGTATTCATTCACCAGTGACAGCTTTGCCGCGATGCTGCGCGGGTCGTCAAACCACACTACATGAGGTGTGCCGTCCTCTGAGGTATAGTTGAAGTATGGCGTCTGCGAGGCCTCGTCGAAGATTATTTCGGCATTGTATCTTTGTGCAAGCTCGGTCGCTGCGGTGAGTCCTATGCTTTGTGCAGGTGTGCCGCGCGTATAGGGCAGCGTCCAGTCGTATGCGTAGTTCGGCAGGCTCATGAGCAGCTTTTCGGGCGGTATCTCGGTCACGGCGTAGTCAAGCACCCTGCGTATTTCGTTTATCGGGGAAACTGCGAGCGGCGGTCCGTAGGTGTAGCCCCACTCGTACGTCATGATTATGACATAATCCGCTATCTTGCCTTGTACCGCGTAGTCGTGCGCCTCATACAGAAGGCCCTGCTGGTCGGCGGAGATCTTCGGCGCAAGCGCAACAGTGAGGATATAGCCCAGCGGACGTATACGGTCGGCAAGTCGGCGCAGGAAGTCGTTGTACACCTCGCGGTCGGTGGGCGCGATGTATTCCATATCCATATTAACGCCGTAATAGCCCTTGTTCTGAAGCTCGGCTGTGATCGACTCTATCAGCTTCTGCGAAAGCTCCGCGTCGTTTATCACTGCGGACAGCGCGTCAGTATCAAATCCGCCCTCGTATAGGTTTGTGACGACCATCAGCGGCATCACAGCGGAGCGCACGGCGCGGTAGACGAGGTCGCTGTCCTCGGGCGCGATAAGGTCCGCCTGCGGTGTCAGCATATAGCTGAACGGGCTCAGAAAAGTCAGGAACGGAAGCACA
This sequence comes from Oscillospiraceae bacterium, assembly GCA_045539055.1. GTDB lineage: Bacteria > Bacillota > Clostridia > Oscillospirales > Ruminococcaceae > CAG-115. The sequence continues at coordinate 3,010 of JAZQEQ010000249.1, forward strand.
CAGTTCAGCGCGCTTTCGGTGATAGTGGGATAGGCATAGCCGTTCACTATCGCGCGCCGCTGCTCGGGCTGTTCGCCAACGGGTATCAGCACTGTTGCGCCGGGCTGAAGATTGAGTGGATTAAGGCTCGGGTTCGCCTGTATCAGCGCATCCAGCGGCACTCCGTATTCCTGCGCTATCGAATAGAGCGTCTGCCCCTCGCGTATCGTGTAGCGCATACTGTCCGACATTATCAGCAGGCTTTGTCCCACGGCAAGCTTAGACGGGTCGCGAAGCCCGTTGTCTGCGGCTATGCGCAGCGGCGGAACTCCGAAGCGCCGCCCTATGCTCTGCAGCGTATCGCCGCTTTCGACTGTGTAGATCATCATAAAAAGCACCTCCGCATAAAAAAGAGATACCAAAAGATATTGGTATCTCATTATATGCAGTTGTTTTGTTTTTTGTCACACCTCGGCGTAGACTTCTTCAGTTTCGTCGTAGTCGGGGTGGTCCTCCAGTGCAGGCGCATCGCCCGATGCGTCGCCCTTGAACAGCAGCTTCAGGATTATCGGAGCGGCAATGGACGAGCATATTATCAGCATGATAACCGCCGTGAAGCTCTCGGGAGCGAACAGTCCGCAGTTCAGACCCTTCTGCGCCACTATCAGCGCGACCTCTCCTCGGGTCATCATTCCGACGCCTATCTTGAGCGCGTCCTTGTTCTTGAATTTAAAAACCTTTGCCATAAGTCCGCAGCCGACTATCTTCGTTATGAGCGCCACTGCAACGAACGCAAGTCCGAACCACAGTATCTCCAGTGTAAAGCCGTCAAGCGAGGTCTTGAGTCCGATACTCGCAAAGAAGTCGGAGGCCAAGCGGTCTTAGGAAGAC
>JAZQEQ010000250.1:0-4310 GCA_045539055.1 Oscillospiraceae bacterium
GAGGCGTTCCCAAGCCGCTCGCAGGACCCCTCGCACAACATGATAGCCGTAGGCGAGGTGCTTGCCGAAACGCTGGCTGAAAACGGAATATCCGTGCTTCACGACGGCACGCTGCACGACTATCCTGCTTATACCGGCTCATACGACCGCAGCGAGGAAACTATCCGCGCTGCACTTGCACAGTATCCGTCTATCAAGATAGTGATCGACCTGCACCGCGATGCAATGGCAGATGCTGACGGCACAAGGATCGCGCCCGTTTCCGAGATAAACGGCAGGAGTGCCGCGCAGTTCATGATAATAGCAGGCTGCGATGACGGGCGGTTCAATATGCCGCACTATATGGAAAATTTCAAGCTCGCCGCACTGCTGCAGAACTCCGCCGAAACGCTTTATCCTACGCTCGCGCGGCCCGTGCTGTTCGACTACCGCAACTACAACCAGCACGTCACAACAGGCTCGCTGCTGATAGAGGTGGGAAGCCATGCAAATTCCCTTGACGAGGCGCTCTACACCGCCGAGCTTCTCGGAGAGAGCATGGCAGCGGCACTCACTCTCCTCGCATAACGCCGCCCTTATAGCTAACGGGCACAGTACGCTGTGCCCCTACAATAACAAAAAGCCCCGAAGATCGGGGCTTTGTCTTTTTGAAATTATCTGCGTACAGTAGCACTGCTCATAAGCTTCTTTTCCATCTCGGTGGAGTCTGTGCAGTACTCCATAGCAGTCTGGTATGTGATAGCGTTGCTCTGATACAGCTTTGCAAGGCTGTCGTTCAGAGTGATCATGCCGAGCGATGTAGCGGACTGCATGATGGACTCCATCTGGGGGATCTTGTTTGTGCGGATAAGGTTCTTTACAGCATCTGTGCCGACCATTACCTCTACTGCGGCAACTCTGCCCTTGCCATCGGAGGTGGGAACCAGCGACTGTGCAACGATACCCTGGATCATGTTTGCAAGCTGAGAACGTGTCTGCTCCTGAGCGTATGTGGGGCAGGCGTCGATGATACGGTCAATAGTCTGCGCAGCACTGGAGGTATGCAGTGTACCGAACACCAGATGTCCTGTCTCGGCAGCTGTCATAGCAAGGGAGATAGTTTCATAGTCACGCATCTCACCGATCAGGATAACATCAGGGTCCTCACGCAGCGCACTTCTCAGCGCGCTTGCGAATGTGGGAACATCTCTGCCAAGCTCACGCTGATGGATAGTAGCCTTCTGCTGTGTATAGCGATATTCGATAGGATCCTCGATAGTGATGATGTGGCAGGCACGGGTCCTGTTGATGTACTCTACCATCGCAGCAAGCGTTGTGGACTTACCTGCACCTGTAGGACCTGTTACCAGAACAAGACCGCGGCGCTTCTTTGCAAACTCAAGCAGTGCGGGAGGCATCTTCAGCTCCTCAAGAGTGGGGATCTCCGCATTCAGCAGACGGATACAAGCCGCAAGCTTGCCGCTCTGACGAAATACGTTGACACGCTGTCTTGCACCGTTCTTCAGCTCAAAGCTGAAGTCGATATCGTTACCCTCAGTCAGCAGCTTCTCCTGCTCTGCGGTGAGGATGGAAAGGATCGTGCGGTTTACTACCTGATCGCTGAGCTCGGTATACTTGCGAAGCTCACCGTTTACTCTAACTACTGTGGGAGCGCCGACTGTGAGATGGATATCGGAAGCCTTCATCTCTCTTGCCTGCATTATAAACTCTTCAAATGTCATATATAAAGTCCGTCCTTTCAGAAATATATCGGATTACTTGATCTTGAACTGAATTCCGCTTGCGGAGAAGTACACCTCGTCGCTGATGTTTGCGATACGCTGGTTAACGTTTCCGAGGATAACTCTGAACACAGCCTGCGCGCGATTTTCGGGAATTACGGAGAAGCCTGTTTCAAGAGTGATGATTATCATGCTGCCGTCCTTTTCCTTGATCGCCTCTATCATGCCGGAAACATCGGAGATGACACGCTTCTCGATCTCCTTGCGAAGCTCCTCTGTCATATCATCGTCATTCGGGCACATCTCCTTGATGATCTTGGAGGTGTAAGCACCGAGGCTGTCGAATATAACGAACTTGTGATCTGTGAAGTGCTGTGTGGGGTCGCTCACAACATTTGTTACGATATCCCACTCGACACCATGCTGATTATTGCTGTACTCGATACGGTTAAGGGTATCTGCATCTACCGCGTCGCCCGTACGCAGGTACAGAACATAGTCGCAGGCAGCGAGATATGTCACGGCCCATCTTGTCTTGCCGCTGGCAGCGCCGCCGGTGATCAAAATATTCTTGGACATAACCGATATTCCTTTCATATGTTAAATAATAGCAGGCCTTGAACGATCATAATGTAATCAGGAAGCCCACATTGTTAATATTATACCACTTTTCTTCACAAAAGTAAATAGTTTTGGTTATATAAAATAAACCCTCTAAATTGACATTTCATACAAAAAGCGCTCCGCATTATGCACGGAGCGCTTTATCTTACTTATCTTTTTTCTTATCCTTTTTCAGGTGGAAACGCTTTGAATACTCGTCCTTCTTACCCAAAAGCACCTCTTTAAAGGTGGGCTTGTGGATCTCGGGTGTAACGACAGCCGCGACCGCATCATCCGCGACAGTTTCTTCGCACTCGTAATCAGGCGTGATATACCCGACATCCCCGACATAATCGCCTGTCTTGAGCGGCAGCTTGCGCTTTCTGAGCTTGCCCTCGATAAACTCCTTGAACAGCATATAGATAACAGCGCATACAGGAACGCCCAGCAGCATACCGAGTATTCCGAACAGGCCGCCGCCGATAAGGATGGCGATAAGCACCCATACCGCAGGAAGTCCCGTGGAATCGCCAAGTATCCAGGGGGAGATGATATTGCCGTCGATGTTCTGGAGAATGAGTATGAAGATGATGAACCAGAGCGCCTTCATCGGGTCGCCCGACAACAGCAGAAGCAGCGTACAGGGAATACATCCGATAAACGGACCGATGAACGGGATAAGGTTGAATACGAACATTATCGCAGAAATGAGCAGCGAGTACGGCATGCTCATGATAGTACAGCCGATAAAGCAGAAGCACGCAACGATCAGAGCCTCGATTATCTTGCCCATGATAGAGCCGAGAAACTTCTTGCTTGCCTCGCGGCATACAGCAAGGAAACGCTGAGCGGTCTTTACCTTCACAAAGGCAAATATAAGCTTCTTCGTCTGACCGATGAACATCTCCTTCTTGCCGAGCAGATAAATGGAGATGACAAGTCCGATGATGAAATTGTACATCGCAGACAGCACCGACCAAACGCCGTTTGCAAGGTTGCCCGCGAACTCAATAAGCTCGTTTGAATACTGCGCCCACAGATCGGTGATGAACTTTGTGAAGTCCTCAAGGGGATTTCCGAAGAACTCAAGCAGCGTGGGATTGTCCTCAAAGGTAGAATTCAGCCAGTCATTGACCGTGGCAATGTAGGAGTCCATATTGGTGAAGATGCCTACAATGTTATCAACCAGCTGAGGTATGACCATTACGATGACCAGCACCAATGCAAGCAAAACAAACAGCATCGTAAGAGTCAGCGCAAACGCTCTCGCTCTGCCGCGCTTTTTCTTGTCATCCGAGCCCGACCATTTTTTGAACCATTTTGTTTCTATGGCGGTCATAACAGGATTGAGCAGATACGCCGCAAAGATACCGATAATGATAGGTGTAGCAATAGAGCCCAGCCACGACAGCTTCTCCATAACGCTGTCAAATCTGAATATCAGCAATATACCAAGCGCACTGACTATTATCGCACCCACAGCGTATGCAGCAATAGTAAAATATTTGGAATTCCAATTGAGCTTCACAATATCCCCCCTAGAAAGCTACTGCAATACAATTATTGTACTACTTTACGGCAAAAAAATCAAGTGCGATATGTCAAATGTAAGAAGTTTTTTTCTTCAGCTCCGGCGAATATGTCAAAAAGCGAAAAAATTTGATTTTCCTATTGCAAAACGCAGAGGTTTATTGTATAATATATGTGTATGTTTGAAGCCTTGGCTTCATACAAAATATCGAAAGGAGTTCAAACTCAAATGACTTATTCTCATGAAGTTGAAAACATGTGTCCCGTAGCACAGGGCGTTGCTCACGGCGCGGCACCTATCCCCGAAGAGGCTAAGTGGGTAAAGGCTAAGGAGATCAGCGACATCAACGGTTTCACACACGGCATCGGCTGGTGTGCTCCTCAGCAGGGTACCTGCAAGCTGTCCCTCAATGTAAAGGGCGGTATTATTCAGGAGGCTCTGGTTGAGACTATCGG
>JAZQEQ010000251.1:0-3881 GCA_045539055.1 Oscillospiraceae bacterium
TTTATAATATTATATGTCAGAATTTTTGATGAAATATGCCACTTTTTTGTGCTTTTAGGCGTTTTATATATAGAGCTTTGAAAGGATAGGTAGATCATGTCATATATGCAGTCTAATCAGCAGCTTATTACAAAGCTTGCAGGGGAGATCTCAAAAGTAATCAAGGGAAAGAGCGCAGCAGTAACGATGATACTCACAGCGCTTCTTTCTGAGGGACATATCCTGGTCGAGGACGTTCCCGGCGTAGGAAAAACAACGCTGGCAATGGCTCTCGGTAAAGCAACTGGTCTTGCTTTTCGCAGAGCACAGTTTACTCCTGATGTAATGGCTTCTGATATAACAGGCTTTACAATGTATAATAAGGAAGAAAACCGTTTTGAATATCGTTCGGGTCTTGCTATGACAAATATCATGCTTGCCGATGAGATAAACCGTACATCTCCTAAAACACAGTCAGCGCTCCTTGAGGCGATGGAAGAAAAGCGTGTAACGGTTGATGGTATCGTAAGACCGCTTCCGTCACCGTTTATCGTAATTGCTACGCAGAATTCTCAGGGTTATGTCGGAACCTTTCCGCTTCCTGAGGCGCAGCTCGACCGCTTCCAGATAAGGATAAGCATGGGTTATCCGACTGTCGAGGAAGAAGTCAGCATTATGATGGACCGACTGACAGGCAATCCTGCAGACGATGTTGAAGCAGTAATGACTGCTGAGGAGCTCGCGGATTGTATCAACGATGTAAAGAATGTAACATTTGCTGAGAGCCTTTGCACTTATGTTGCACAGCTTGCGGCGGCTACGCGTGTGCATCCTGCGGTTGAGCTTGGAGCAAGCCCCAGAGCTTCTCTTGCACTTATGAATGCAAGCCGCGCTTATGCTTATATCAACGGCAGAGATTATGTTGTGCCCGAGGATATAGCAAAGCTTATCGTGCCCGTATTTTCTCACAGAATATCACTCCGTCAGGAGATGCGTATGAAGAAGCAGACCGTAAACAGTGTCCTGCAGGATGTGCTCATGTCGGTGCCTGCGCCTGTCAGAGGACGATGATAGGTTATGGCTAAGAACCGTTTTTTTTATCTGCTGTTTTTTCTGGCTTGCCTCATTTTTTCGGCGGCATACCAGAGCCGTATTTCAGCGATACTGCTCGTAGTTGCGATAGCGTATCCCATAATTGCTGCTATATTTACAGCAATAAGCCTTTTTACTCTTCGTGTAGGCTTTGCGGAAAAACGTTCGGTACACGAGAAGAATGAAGTTTTTGAGCTTGCTCTTTATCTTCATAATAATTTTGTGTTTCCATACGCGCCTGCCGAGCTCGATTGCCTTATACCTGACACGGATACAGGATTATTTCTGAGCAAACAGATATTTGTCTGCGTTGCACCGCTGAAGAAAATAAGAGTCTTCGTGCCTTGTATGCATCGCTACCGTGGCTCTTTTGCTTCGAGAATAACGAAGATAGCTGTTTATGATCCCCTTAAGATAATTCGTTTCACGCGTAAGACGGACAGTATCATGCAGCTTGTATTCCTGCCGCGAAAGATTCCTGTTGAAAGACTTGGCGAGGTCTTTGCGGGCGAACGTGGTCCCGTCCCTGAACAGCAGCTGACAGGGGAGAAGGATGACTTTTCGCATGTGCGTGAATATGCCATGGGCGATGTTTTCCAGATGATCCACTGGAAATTAACAGCGAAGTATGATGATCTGATGGTAAAGCAGTACGACTCTAATAAGGATCGCCGTTCAGTTGTTCTGTGTAACTTTTCTCATGGAACTGCAACTCCCTCTGCTGTATTGCGCCAATCCGATGCTGTTGTTGAAACAGCGATTGCAGTGGCGATGTCGATAACACGCTCCGGTGTCAAAACGATAGTTGATACAGGAACTCTGGAGGCGGGTGCTTGTGAGATATCCGATCAGTCCTGCTTTGATCGATTTTACGATATGATGTCGGTGATGCCCATCAAACTCAATACCGTTGATTTTTCTGAGTTGATCTCAAAATATATTTCAACTGAGGCTGCCGCCATGTTTATCATAACTTCGGTGCTTAATGAAAGTATCATAAGTCATGCTGAGATGGCAGGTGAGCAGCTTAATGGAGCGGTGGTGCTGATATATGTTAACTGCAGCGGAAAGTCTATAGCGATGGCTAAAAATGATCATCATTTCGTATTCGCTGAGATATGTGGTGATACTCAGAATTCGTTGCCTGCTGTTACAGAGCAGATCCTGCTTGATTATGTTCAGTTGCAAAAATAAGATCTATGAGCTGTCGGATTTCGACAGCTCATATAAATTCTTGCTTTTTTTATAAAAAAGTGCTTGACAAAACGATTGCTTTGTGGTAAAATAATATGCGTAGTTTGAATAAACTTTATCGGCATTTGGAGAATTACCCAAGTGGTGAAGGGGCTCCCCTGCTAAGGGAGTAGGTCGGGTAACCGGCGCGAGAGTTCAAATCTCTCATTCTCCGCCAGACAGCCATCCGTTCGGATGGCTGTTTTTTATTTTTTCTACAAAAAAGTTGAAATTATAAAATTTGTATGGTATACTATAAATATTATCTAACTAATTTCTGGAGGGAATATGAAAAAAGTACTTAATCTGTATGTTAAAACACCATTGATACTGCGTATAGCTATCGGACTTGTAATAGGTATTTGCCTTGGTGTATTTTTGCCTCAGGCTTCCTTTGTTGCACTGTTTGGCAATATTTTTGTAGGAGCGCTTAAAGCGATCGCACCGATACTGGTGCTTGTTCTTGTTATTGCCTCGCTTGCTAAAGCAGGAAAGGGCATTGGAAAGAGATTCAGAACTGTAATTTTCTTCTATATTATAAGTACATTCCTCGCTGCGACAGTAGCGGTCGTTGCATCCTATCTTTTCCCTGTTACTATCCAGCTTACTACTGCAGCGGAAAACACCGCACCTGCCGATCTTGGCGAAGTATTCGGACTTCTTTTGAATAACATGGTACAGAATCCTGTTGCGGCTATCATTGATGCTAATTATGTCGGAATCCTTACCTGGGCAGTTATTCTGGGTATTGCGCTCCGCCGGATTGCCAGTGATAACACTAAGGATGTTCTTACTGACATATCTGATGCAGTTTCAAAGGTCGTTGGCTGGGTCATTCAGCTTGCTCCGTTTGGAATAATGGGTCTTGTATTCTCTTCGGTAAGTACGAATGGCCTTGATATTTTCGTGGATTACGGAAAGCTTATTCTCGTTCTGGTTGGCTGTATGTTAGCGGTTGCACTTATTGTTGATCCGCTTATCGTTGGTATAGCACTCCGTCGCAATCCTTATCCTCTTGTTTTAAGATGCTTCAAGGAATCTGGCATCACCGCCTTTTTCACAAGAAGCTCCGCGGCTAATATCCCTGTAAATATGAAGCTCTGTGAGAAGCTTGGGCTTGATAAGGAATATTATTCCGTTGCTATTCCGCTTGGAGCAACTATAAATATGGATGGTGCTGCTATTACGATTACCGTAATGTCGCTTACAGCTGCGTTCTCGCAGGGCATAAGCGTCAACATACTTCTTGCGATACTCTTGAGCTTCGTCGCAACGCTGGGCGCGTGTGGCGCTTCAGGCGTCGCAGGCGGCTCGTTGCTGCTGATCCCTATGTCCTGTTCGCTGCTCGGCGTAGGTCAGGATGTAGCAATGCAGATGGTTGCTGTTGGTTTTATTATCAGTGTAATTCAGGATTCGCTTGAAACGGCTATAAATTCCTCGGGTGATGTTCTGTTCTGTGCTACCGCAGAATATCGTGAGCGTTTAAAGCGTGGCGAGGAGATCAAATTATAATACAAAAATACCCGCTGATGTTTCGGCGGGTATTTCGTTTGAAAGCATACAAAAGACCCACCGTG
>JAZQEQ010000252.1:0-40413 GCA_045539055.1 Oscillospiraceae bacterium
GATTATGACCTGTTATTGCGGCTATATGAAAACGGACTCTTTGGTGCAAATGTACAGGAAGAATTGTTCGCATATACTCTGCCGCATAACGGTGTTACTAATCGCAGCTTTACTGACCGTGTAAATGAAGCAAAAACCAGAGCAGCAAGATTCAGAGCATTGAAGCTATTGCCCGCAGCCTTTCCTTATGTAATAAAACCTTTGGTTTTGTACTTTATCCCCAAAAGAGCATTAGCAAAGATGAAAAAGCGAAAGGTCTTTCATAATGGTGAACAAAGTGAGTAAAATTAACATCTTTGTGTCTCATCGCATCGATATATATAGCGAATTGGTTAATAATCCCATATACTATCCCGTACGGTGCGGAGCGGTTTTTGATACAGATAATTATAATGATATTCCTGGTGATAACACTGGTGATAACATATCGGAAAAGCGAATGAGCTTTTGCGAATTTACGGTTCAATATTGGGCTTGGAAGAATGTTGTGTGTGATTACTACGGGTTGTGTCATTACCGGCGTTTTTTATCATTTTCAGACAAAAAGTACAAATCGGATTGTTATGGTATGTCACGACAAGCCATGCTGACACCGTCAGGTATGAAACGTTTTAAATTACTTGACCCAAAAAAGATGGAAACAGTGATAGAAGAGAATGATCTGATCATCAATATGCCCGGTCGTGTCAGCGAGATTCCGACTCCATGTGGGTTTAAGCAGACAGTTCGTGAAATGTGGGAAGCACATAACGGTGTGTTTTTTGAGATCTCTACAATAGATAGGATGTTTGACCTTATCGATGCCCTATCTCCGGAGTACAGCAATTCAGCAAGGGAATATTTTGATGGCAAATTGCACAGAGGTTTTAATTGCTATATTATGAAACGAGAACTGTTCAATAGAATGTGTGAGTTTCAGTTTCCGATTTTATTTGAGCTTGAAAAAATGATTGATACCTCTGGATATACACAAACTATGGCTCGTTCGGTTGGATTTGTCGGAGAAATGCTGTACGGAATCTTTATATATCATATATTAAAGCACGAGGAATTGAAGTATAAAGAGCTTCAATTGGTCTATTTTGCAAATACCGATAAGATCAAAGGTAAATTCGACCTTGCAAAGAGGTATGTTGTATGTTATGGAGACAAGGCACTTCGTGTGATTGTTGATCCGATTTTTCCCATTGGATCCAAACGACGCGAACTCTTGAAAAGAGTTGTGTTCAAAGTGTTTAGGATCAAGCCTCGCGGACAAGCCAATATTCAATAAGTTTAAAAATAAACGTTATTTGTTTTAATAGTCTGCTATAGCATAAGCAGCTTAGAACCATAATGAGAATGAGAGGAATAGTTATGAAAGTAGTTGGAGTGATTCCCGCAAGATATAAGTCCAGTCGTTTTCCTGGCAAGCCTTTGGCGGATATCTGTGGCAAGCCGATGATATGGTGGGTGTATAATCAAGCATTGAAGTCGGAAGTGCTTGATGAAGTTTATGTTGCAACGGATGACGAGCGCATCTATTCAGCTTGTACGAGCAATAATATCAATGTTATTATGACATCAGATTGTCACAAAACCGGAACCGATCGAATTGGTGAAGTTGCCAGAAAAATTTCTGCAGATTTGTATGTGAATATTCAGGGTGATGAGCCTCTGATAGAACCGGAAACGATTTCAAAAGCAGTATATCCTTTTTGGGAAAACAATGATCTTCAGGTAACCAATCTTATGACAAAGATAAATGATCCTGTTGATGTGGTTAATTTCACTGTTCCTAAGGTTATCACTAATTGTGATAATATAGGTGTTTATCTTACGCGTAGCACTGCGCCTTATCCTAAGGGCTCAATCGATTATTGCTATTATAAACAAGTATGTGTTTACGGATTTAAGCCGGAGGCACTTGAGTTTTATTGTAATTCCCCTCGAGGAAAAATCGAATCCATTGAAGATATTGAGATTTTAAGGTTTATCGAAGCCGGATATCGTGTTCAATATATTGAAGTTTCTTCTGAAACGGTTGCGGTTGATACACAAAACGACCTGGAAAAAGTTAGAGCAATTGTAGATGCAAAGATATTAGATGGTTCGATTTCTGTAGAGTAACTCTACAATTGGAAGGATCTAAACATGGGCAATGTAAAAATTCTTGATTGTACACTACGCGATGGTGGTTATATTAACAATTGGTTTTTTGGTACAAATAACATAATAAATATTATTTCCGATGTCGCCGACTCAAGGATAGAAATTATAGAGATTGGGTATCTTGCGCTTGGAAATCAAACCAGCACAGATGAGGCACGTTTTTCTTCGCTTGAGCAAATCGATAATATTTTACCATCAAACGCCAATAACTCTTGCGTTGTGGCAATGGCAAACTGTGGTGATCTGGATATCGATTTATTGCCCGAGCGTGGGAATCATTCTTTAGCTGGCATTCGTGTCGTTTTTCATAAAACGCAGATCAATGAAGCTTTTTCTCTGTGTGAAAAGATAAAAGAAAAGGGTTATAAGGTTTTTGTTCAGCCAATGTCGGCCATGAGATATTCTGATATGGAATTTATCTCCTTGATCGAACAAGCAAATAAACTTATGCCATATGCGTTTTATATAGTCGATTCTAATGGTTCAATGAAAAAAAGAGATGTTGTAAGATATTATAATCTTGCAGAAAACAATCTTCAAACAGAAATTTCTCTTGGTTTTCATTCACACAACAACCTGCAGCTTTCTTATTCGAACGCACAAACATTTGTTGGAATGGGTAGTGACAGGGAGCTTATTGTCGACAGCAGTATTTTTGGCATGGGCAGGGGTGCAGGAAACCTTAATACAGAGTTGTTTATAGGTTATCTGAACAATATTTTCCATGCTAATTACTGTGTAGAACCAATACTTAAAACTATTGATACTATAATCGAAAAAATTTATAAAAAAACTCCATGGGGATATTCATTGCCGTACTATTTGTCGGCATCATATAAATGCCATCCTAATTACGCAGGATTTCTTCGTGATAAGCAAACATTGACTTTCAGCGATATGAATGCAATCTTTACACTAATATCTGAAAATAAAAAAGACGAATATGATAAGAATTATATTGAGAGCCTTTATTTTGAGTATTTGTGTGGGAAAAATGAAAAGTGGAGCATAACTACTGATTTCTCTGCAATATTTTCAGGTAAAAATATCGTAATAGTTGCGCCTGGAAAAAGTGTTTCGGATGCAGATGAAGCAAAAAAAATAGCTGCTGTTATCAAGCAAGAGAACGCAGTCGTTATTGCAATAAATCATATTTCTGACCAAATTAAATGTGATTATGTGTTTGTTAGTAATCTTCGTAGATCTGATATGATTGCTCCGAATGCTCATCGCAATCTTATCGTTACATCCAATATCAAGAAAAGATCAGATGTGAAGTATGTTGTTGATTATTCAGCGCTGATAAACCATACGGAGCATGTAGAAGATAACGCCGTACTTATGCTTATTGCTCTTCTTATAAAATCGCAGAGCAGTTCAATATGGCTTGCTGGAGTGGACGGATATATTGTCGGAGAACGCAATTATTTTGATGATAAGTTGGAGTCCTTTGACAGAAAAGTGGATTATCAGGCTCGCAATATGGGGCTTGAAATCATGCTTGATGAATATGCAAAAATAATTCCAATAGAATTTATAACTAATACAAGACTCAGATGTTTAGATGTTAAGAGGTTTACGGAATGAAAATAGTAACTTTTGGTGAACTGTTATTAAGATTTTCGCCAACTGGCTATGAGCGTTTTTTTCAAACACCGCAAATGTTGACAAGCTTTTGTGGCGCAGAGGCGAATGTATCCGTAGCATTGAGAATGTTCGGCAAGGATTCTGCATTTGTTACCAAGCTACCGAATAATGCTGTCGGAAAAGCAGCAAAAATGGAACTTCAGAAGTATGGCGTAGATGTATCTAGAATAATTACTGGCGGAGAACGATTAGGTATTATTTTTGCCGAAAAAGGTGCAAGCCAGCGACCTTCTAAAGTAGTATATGACAGGAAGCATTCTGCTATTGCACAGGCGGATCCTACAGAATTTGACTGGGATAATATATTCGGAGATGTTGATTGGTTTCATGTTACAGGTATAACACCAGCACTATCACCTCAAATGTCACAAGCTTGCATGGATGCTGTTAAGATCGCTGCGGATAAAGGCATTACTGTAAGTCTTGACATAAATTATAGATCAAATCTTTGGACCAAAGAAGAGGCAAATTCAGTTATTACTCGTATTATGCCGTATGTCGATGTATGTATTGGCAATGAGGAAGATGCTCAGAATGTTCTCGGTATACAAGCTGATGGAAGCGATGTGGAAAAAGGGATCATTGATCGCAGTGCTACGGCGAAAGTTGCTCGTATTATCGCAAATAAATACAATTGTAGGTATGTAGCGTTTTCGCAGCGCAGGAGCATTACTGCCAGTGATAATGATTGGTTTGGTGCTCTGTATAGCACAGAGCAGGATAAGATGTGCTATTCGAGAGAATATAGTATTCGGATAGTGGATCGTATCGGTGGCGGTGATGCATTTGCTGCTGGACTGATCTATTCGTTGCATTCAGGTTATGATGTGCAGCAAAGTATTGAGTTTGCTGCGGCAGCAGGATGCCTTGACCAGACTCTTGAGGGAGACTTCTGCCTATTGGGCGCAGATGAAGTTTGGGCTTTGGTTAACGGCGATACAACGGGGAGAGTAAAAAGGTAATTTGGAGGTTTTTATGGAAACGATAAAACGGGCTTTTGATACAAATAATGTTTCCGTTATGGTAACTAGTAGCGATCTATATGCGCCATATGTTGGTGTTCTCGTTGAATCTATTATTGAAAATTCGTCTACGGATAACAACTATGATATTTTGATTTTACAGACAGATATTTCTGAGGCTAATGTAAATTTGCTTGAGGGAATGGCAAAGGATAAATCAAACGTCTCGGTTAGATGTGTTGATATATCTGAAATAATCGATTCATATGAATTTACCACTTTTAACAAAGCACACAAGAAATATAATTTCTATCGTTTATGCGCTTTGGAAGTGCTTCCGGAGTATGATAAACTTATTTATCTTGACAGTGATCTGGTTCTTAATGCGGATATTGCAGAGTTGTACAATATTGACATTGGTGACAATTACTTAGCTGCAACCAAATGCTTAAGAATGTCAGTACATATGAATAATCCTAATCCTCTTGGCGGAATGGATATTCCTATGCGCGATTATCTTTCGGAAGAAGTTGGGCTTAAAGTGCCCGAAGATTACTTCAATTCCGGTGTTATGCTTTTCAGTTTGGATAATATGAGGAGAGATTTCACATCGAGACAGTTGCTTGATATCTCCACGAACACTACTTTTGCAACTGCAGAACAGGACGTGCTTAACAAACTTTGTGAAGGAAAAGTAGTTTTCCTACCACAGATCTGGAATTATCTCTGCGAAAAGGGAAACGGCATGGAGCAAAATGCCGATAAGGCGCTTTATGATGAGTGGGTCGGTGCACGAAGCAACAATAAAATATGGCATTACGTGGGCGGCGGCAGTGCTATTCCTTGTAATCGTCCTACTGTTGATGGAGCTGAATATTTTTGGAAATACGCTTATAATACACCGTTTATAGATGTGCTTTTTGAGCGAATGGACAATAATAGTAATAGTGCGGCTATCCAGCAGCCTGTAATTCCTGTTGTTAGCAATGATCAGTCTTCTTTGTCAGCGCCTCAGCAAACAAAATCATGGAAAAGAATAATTAAGAAGATGTTTCCATATGGTTCGGCAGGTTATATTTCGCTTAAAAAGAAGTATTTTAAGCTGAAGCGCAAGCCGTATGATCCTAATCTTGATATCACTAATGCGAAGATCATGCAAAAGAATCAACAGCGCATCAAGATATTTGTTTCGCGCCGTATAGATAAAAATAGTACCATAATCAATAATCCTATTTTTCAGGATGTCAGATGTGGTGCTGTGTTTGATAAGTCGCCTTCGTATTATCTTGGTGATAACACAGGTGATAATATCTCGCAATTGAGAGTGCCTTTTTGTGAATTGACCGTAATGTATTGGGCTTGGAAAAACGAAGATGCAGACTATTATGGATTATGCCATTATCGTAGATTTCCGACATTCATCTCAAAAAGTCTTGAATTGTCGTATTATGGAGTAGCAACTGAAGGAAAGCTAACTGATAAGACAATTAAAAAATACAAGCTTAATGACCAAAAACTATATGAGAAGAAAATACCACAAGCAGACATTTGGATTGCAGCAGGCATTGTAGATGTAGAGAAGTTTTTAACAACTAAAAACAGACCTATGCTTACAACTGTTTTTGATATTCTTATGTGCAGAGAGGATTTGTACAATCCTTCTATAGCTATTGTGACTTTGAAACTAATTGATGAGATCTGCCCTCAGTTTTCTTCAGCTGCTCATAGATATCTTAAATCCACCAAATTTTATGCGTATAATTGCTTTGTTATGAAAAAGCAATTATTCAATATGATGTGTGAATTTATGTTCCCCATCTTGTTCAGGCTAAATGAGATGTACAATTTCAGTTTGTTGTCCGGCAACAAGCAGCGAACCCCGGGCTATATGTCAGAATTTTTATATGGAGTATTCATTTCTTGGGCTATCGAGCAGGGATATAATGTAAAAACAACTCCACTTGTATTGTTTTTGGATACTGATAACAGACCACCATTGTCAAGAGCATTAAAAGCTCACAGACGTAGACATAGAAGGTCAATGAAAAATTCGCATTACTATAGAGCGTTGATAGACAATAACAATAGATTGAAAGCTATCCAGCATATACTTGCCAATTCGTCTGAAGGCGGTGTGCTTTGCTTGCGTAAGACAGCAACCGACCGACATTCCCTTACAGCCAATACAGGCTTTTCTGCGGCTTGCTTTGCCGAGCAGTTACATTCGTATCATAAGGCGGCTTTTGCAGAGTTCAAAAACTGCAATACAGGAAAGTCGGTGGCGATAATTGCTTCCGGACCTACCATGAAGTATTACTCGCAGATACCTGATATCGCTCATATCGGCATGAATGCTTCATTCCTCAATCCGAATGTGAAACTGGATTATTATTTTACTACAGATTATGAAGCACGTAATGCTTGGTTCTCTGAACTGAAAAACTATGATTTTATCAAGTTTTTCGGACAGTATTCCACGGGAATTTTCCAGAATAAGTATCAGGTAACAGAACAGATCATCTACGAGAATAACGGAAGACGGTTTTTCCAATCGGCACCGGACGGAGAGATACATATAGATATCGAGTTTTATCCGCTGATAGGCTATTATACAATAGCGTTGCAGGCCATTCAATTCGCGATATATACTAATGCTAAGCGCATTTATTTGATCGGTTGTGACTGCAATACTGCAGGATATTTTGACGGATCGTCTCAGAGTGGAGCTGCTACGGATTTTTGGCTTCGTGGCTATATTAAACTTAAAGCATTCATCGACAGATTCTACCCTGAAATAGAAATCATATCTGTAAATCCTTGCGGTCTAAGAGGCCTTTTCAATGATGTTTATACCGAAGATTATCTTGCGGATAATCCTGATATAGACAGAACATTGTGCAAGATAGTTGATCTTAACGAAATTGAAACAAATATGGAGTGAATATGAAAGTTGTGATTTTAGCCGGTGGTTTCGGCACACGTATAAGCGAAGAAAGCCAGTTCAAGCCTAAACCTATGGTAGACCTCGGCGGAATGCCGATCCTGCTTCATATCATGAAGCTTTACAGCGCACACGGTTTTAATGAATTCGTTATCTGCGCTGGCTACAAGCAGCATGTCATAAAGGAGTATTTTGCTGATTATTTTCTGCATACGTCAGACATTACTTTTGACTTCACAGAGGGCAAAAATGAGATGACTGTACATCGTAATCATTCTGAAAAGTGGAAGGTTACTGTCGTTGATACGGGACTTAACACTATGACAGGTGGTCGTGTAAAGCGCGTAAAGGAATATCTGAACGGCGAGCCGTTTATGCTTACATACGGTGATGGTGTTGCTGATGTAAACATTACTAAGCTGGTGGAATATCACAAGTCCCACGGCAAGATGGTCACTATGTCCGCTTACAATGCGGGGCAACGCTTTGGCGTGCTGGATATCGATGCAAACGGCAATATTACTGATTTTCGTGAAAAAACACAGGGCGACGGCAACATGATCAATATTGGTTTTATGGTATGCCAGCCTGAATTTGTTGATTACATCGATGGCGACAGCACCGTGCTTGAAAAAGCACCTCTGGAGACAGTTGCAAAGCTTGGACAGCTTATGGCGTACAAGCACGAAGGCTTCTGGCAGTGCATGGATACCGTGCGTGAAAAGGAACAGCTTGAGAAGATGTGGGCAAGCGGAAATGCACCGTGGAGGGTATGGTAATGATAGATCTTTCTTTCTATGAAGGTAAAACTGTTCTGGTAACGGGCCACACAGGCTTCAAGGGAAGCTGGATGTGCAAGGTGCTTGCAATGCAGGGCGCAAAGGTAATAGGTTATGCAACAGAGCCGCCTACAAAGCCTTCGTTGTTTGAAGAAGCCAAGCTCGCCGATGAGATCGTATCTGTGATCGGTGATATCCGCAACCTTGAAAAGCTCACTGAAACAATGAATGAATACAAGCCCGAGATAGTTATCCACATGGCAGCGCAACCTATCGTTCGCGAAAGCTATGCTGATCCTGTCTACACATACGAGACAAACGTTATGGGTACCGTAAACATCTGTGAGGCTGTGCGCCTTTGCGACAGCGTAAAGAGCTTTGTCAATGTTACTACGGACAAGGTTTATCTTAACAATGAATGGGAATGGGGCTATCGTGAGAGTGACGCGCTTGATGGCTACGATCCCTATTCCAATTCAAAGTCCTGCTCTGAGCTTGTGACATCTTCTTATAAGAAGTCGTTCCTTAATGCAAAGGATATCGCAGTTTCTACCTGCCGTGCAGGTAATGTTATCGGCGGCGGTGATTTCGCTCCCGATCGTATCATTCCCGACTGCGTAAGGGCTATGGAAAAAGGCACTGAGATAATCGTTCGCAATCCCTACTCCACAAGGCCATATCAGCACGTTCTGGAGCCTGTTGTGACCTATCTCGTGCTTGCTATGAAGCAGTATGAGGATCACACTCTTGCAGGCTGCTATAATATCGGACCCGATGACTGCGATTGCGTGGAAACAGGTGAGCTGGTTGATATCTTTTGTAATGCATGGGGCGACGGCGCTTCTTGGAAAAACGTTGCGGAGGCAAATGCTCCCCATGAGGCAAATTTTCTGAAGCTTGACTGTTCCAAGATAAAGGGCGCTATGAAGTGGGCTCCAAGATGGCATATTACCGATGCGATCGAAAAGGTAGTTGAGTGGAGCAAGGTCTATCTTGCAGGCGGCGACATCAACGCGGTAATGGAAAAGCAGATCAAGGAATATCTGGAGGATCAGAGATGAAAAAGGCACTTGTAACAGGAGCTAATGGCTTTGTTGGCAGCGCTCTGGTAAGAGATCTGGTTGCGAACGGCATTGAAGTAATTGCACTTGATCGTGAGGGTTGCAATAACAACATACCCGACGGCGTGAGATTCGTTGCACATGAACTGGCTGAGAGCGGCAAGCTCCCTGAGCTTATCGCGGACAGGGATATAGATGTATTCTATCACTTCGCATGGGTAGGCTCGGCGGGACCTGCAAGAGCTGACACAGCATTGCAGCTGAATAACGCACAGTGGACGATAGACTGTCTGCGTGCAGCAAAGGAAATGGGTATTCTGCGCTTTGTAAGCGCAGGCTCAATTATGGAGCATGAGACTATCTCCGCCGCATATAAGCAGGGCAACAAGCCCGGTGTTGGTTATATCTACGGTAGCGGTAAGCTGGTTGCGCATACTATGTGCCAGTGCGTTGCGGCTGAGATAGGTATCGATCTTATGTGGGCAAAGATCACAAATGCTTATGGTGCAGGTGAGCTTTCTCCTAGATTTGTCAATACAACTATCCGCAAGATAATCAATGACGAGCCGCTTCAGTTCACCAGCGGAACTCAGAATTATGATTTTGTATATATCGATGATGTTGCAAGAGCGTTCCGTCTTATCGGAGAAAACGGCAAGTCGTTTTGCCACTATCTTATCGGCAGCTCAAATGCAAAGCCCTTAAGAGAGTTTGTCCTCGAAATGAAGGCTGCCATTGCTCCCGATAAGGAGTTCGTTTTTGGCGATGTCCCGTTTACGGGTGTAAATATGCCGCTCGGCGAATTTGATTGCTCTGTTACCGAACAGGATACAGGTTTTAAGGCTGAGATAAGCTTTGGTGAAGGCGTAAAGAGAACAATGGAATGGCTGAAGGAGCAGTGATATGATACAGAAATTTGAATTCAAAGAAACAGAAATACAGGGACTTATTGAGGTAACTCCATTTAACGCTGATGATATAAGAGGCTGCTTTACAAAGGATTATTCCAAAGAGGTGTTTGAAGCAAACGGAATAAACCATGATCTTATGGAGGTGTTCTACACCACGAGCTATAAGGGCGTTATCCGTGCGTTGCATTTCCAGCGCGAAAAGCAGCAGGCAAAGCTTGTCAGATGTATTCATGGACACGTGTATGATGTAGTTGTTGATCTTAGACCTGATAGTCCAAGTTTTAAGAAGTGGCTTGGTTTTGATCTGACGGGCGACAACAGAAAAGAACTGCTGATCCCCGGAGGCTGCGCTCATGGTTACCTTGTGCTTGAGGAGAGTATAGTTTCTTACAAGTGCGGCGAGAAATTTTACGGTGAATTCGACGACGGTATTATGTGGAATGATCCCGATATCGGGGTCGAATGGCCTTTGGATAAGATTGGTGGAGCAGATCAGCTTATCATTGCTGAAAAGGATATGAATCTTCAAAGTTTTGCTGAGCTTATGGAGAAGTATGGTGGACTTAAATGATCGATTTCTCAAAATATGACTCTATTGTTGTTGGCTGTGGGCTGACAGGTGGTGTAATCGCAAGATTTCTTGCTGAAGAAAAGCAGCAAAAAGTAGTAATTGTAGAGCGAAGAAATCATATTGCAGGCAATATGTATGATTTCCGTGATGATAACGGCCTTATTATTCAGCAATATGGACCTCATACTTTTCATACCACTAAAAAGCATTTGTTTGATTACGTGTGTAAATATTCAAATTGGAAAGAGTATTTTCTTACCTGCGGTGCTGAAATAAACGGAAAGTTTACGCCTACTCCTTTTAATTTTCAGACCATAGACGATTTTTATCCGCCTGAAAAAGCCGCCGAACTCAAAACTCATATTCGTCAGAAGTACGGCGATGCGGATAAAACTACAATAGTGGAAATGCTGAATTCTGATGATCCATTGATCAAGGAATATGCGGATTTCCTATATGATAATGATTATAGCCTATACACCGCGAAGCAGTGGGGAATTTCTCCGAAAGAGATAGATGTCAGTGTGCTGAAGCGTGTGCCGGTTTTGTTCTCGTATAAGAACGGTTACTTTGACGATGAATTCCAGGTGATGCCTGATCATACATTCACTGATTTTTTTGCCAATATAATAAATCATGAAAATATTGATGTTGTTTTGAACGAAAACATTTTAGACTATCTTTCAATCGAAAACGATCAACTGTTTTTAAACGGAGAACCAACCGATAAAATAGTAATTTATACGGGTGCAGCAGACGAGCTTCTGAATTGTAAGTATGGGGTTTTACCATATCGTTCTCTCAGATTCGATTACAGGACAGAAAATACAGACAGCTATCAGAATGCGCCTGTGGTTGCATACCCTCAGGCAGAGGGCTATACAAGAATAACCGAATACACAAAAATACCTGTGCAGAACGGAAATGGCAAGACTGTTATTGCGGTTGAATATCCTCAAGCATATGAAGCAGGAAAAACAGAACCATATTATCCGATATTGACAGAACAAAGCCAAGAGCTTTATAAGAAATATTGCGATGAATTGTCTAAGGTCCCTAATTTGTTTATGTGTGGAAGATTAGGTGATTTTAAGTATTACAATATGGATCAGGCACTTGAACGCGCGCTGGATATATGCAACGCTTTAAGCCAAGCAGATGTAGTGTAATATTAAAAACAAATTTGTCGGTATTTTCTTTTGAGAAACGGGCTAAACAAGATTATATTGTACGATAATATATAAATAAGCTGGCAGTTTTTCTACCAGCTTATTGTTATAATAATGTGATCCCTATTATACAATGCATATTTAGCAACTGACTTGTGTTACAATTCTGCGCTGTATGCATAATTACCATCGTCAAGCTGTGTGACGGTAGGAGTTGTGCGCATGTTAGGGCGCAGGTCTACGGGGTTAATGTTATCTGTGCTGCGGATTTGATAGTATCTCTGGCACTTAATGAGTTCTGTGGAACGATCGGGCGCGATGTGTTCTGTAGCAACTCCCCCTGTCTCTAGTTTGATCCATGATATATTCATATTGTTGCCTGCCTTGCAATTATGTGATGTTATGTCGCAGTGGACATTGACAGCTCCTTGAGGTATCTCCATGGTGGCACTATATACTCCGGCTGTGTCGCTCGGCGATAACATAATGGACGCTGCACCGAGATATGTTTTGTTTACATCTCCAAAGCGTGCTCTTATTAAAATGTGTCCATCGGTTATTTGGAGTCCTGCAATCTTTGCGGATATAGTAATATATCCACTTAATGAGCTGATGTCCAATTCGCAGTATTGCAGAAGCACGGTAATACCGGTTGCATCTGTATCTTCCTTGAGTGCGCAATGTAGACCATCGTTTCTTGTAGCAATAGTTACTGCACTTGAAAACAACATCCAACCATCGATTGCATAGCCGGGACCTGAATATTCTGCCATGCCTCTCTGATTTATCCTAAAATCAGGATTTATCAGCAGGTTGGGATTGCTTGGTACAAAGCTATCCGTTGGATAATCTGTACCAAGTATATGAATACTGCCTTCGCCCAGCAAATACAGATCTTTGCTGTTAAATGGAAATGCAATGATTCCCTTTCGGCCCGAAAGGATAGTCATGACATTTTTGCTTCCGGGCTTGATTCCCGGTTTTGTAGATGCGTAGATTATGCTTCCGGTATGGTTCGTGATCTCTGCATAATATCCACTCAGATCCGAAATCTTTTGTTCTGATCCTTCAAGTGTAATGTTGATGATCTTACTTTTTTCTAACATTATATTTTCCTCCTAATAATAAAGTATTTGGCTTTCGCCAAACAAATATTAACATGATATTGACTGCAAAAGTCCGCAATGTCTGCTATTTTTTATAGAAATTGTCAAGCGATGTTTGAAAGCAGATCGGGTGTAGTTGCGTGGGAAATATATCTTAATTCAATGAATAATGATGTATCCAGTTTGCGGCTTCCCACAAAAAAACGCCGCCACAATTTCTTATATATGTAAGTAATTTACATTGAAAACCCCCACATTATCTGTTATAATAGTATCATGGCTTATTATGTGTATAAGCTGATATGCGAAAAGTGGTGAATTTAGTGCTAAACAGCAGTGATATGTCCGCCCCTGTAAGAATTGCTCAGATACTGGGAAAAATGGAGGGCGGCGGTGTCGAGCAGGTAGTGATGAACTACTACCGACATATCGACCGCAGCAGGATACAGTTTGATTTTTTTATATTCGACAGCTCGAGCCGTGTTTCGCAGGAGGAGATCGAAAGCCTCGGCGGCAGGGTGTATCGACTGTGTGGGCTTAAGAATACCTCGCGTTATATAAAAACGCTTGCGTCGCTGCTGAAAGAGAATAATTATAAGATAGTGCATTGCCATTTGAGCACACTGTCAGGACCAGCTTTAAAGGCGGCGAAAAAGGCAGGCGTACCGATAAGAATAATCCATAACCACAGCACATCAGGCGGCAAAAGAGAGCTTGTTCGCAATCTCGCTAAGGCTGTTCTGAAGCCGTTTTGCGCTAAAAACGCAACTCACAGGATCGCCTGCTCCGAGTATGCCGCAAGGTGGATGTTCGGGAAAGCGCCTGTGTGTGGTATTGCGGACGAGAACACACTTGAAAACTCGGTGCGTATACTCAGAAACGCTGTTGACAGCAGCTTTTTCTCGCGCGATGAAGAAAAACGTCGTTCGATGCGAGAGGAGCTCGGTATTCCTGAGGATGCGCTGGTGTTCGGACATATCGGGCGCTTCTGCCCTCAGAAAAACCAGAGCTTTCTGGTAGACATATTTATAGAAATACTAAAGCTTCATGCCGACTCTTACTTGCTTATGGCGGGAACGGGTGGAGATGTGGAGCTTATCCGCGGCAAGATCAATGATGCAAAGCTCTCCGACAGAGCACTGCTCTTGGGTCAGCGCAGCGATACGGACAGGCTCTACAATGCGTTTGACTGCTTTGTTCTGCCATCAAATTACGAGGGTCTGTGCGTTGTTGGCGTAGAGGCGCAGGCTGTCGGCGTAAGCTGCGTCTTTTCTGACAGGATAACGTCCGAAGTAAAGCTTTCCGAAGGAGCAGGCTTTGTTTCCCTTAAAGCTTCTCCTGCCGAGTGGGCGAAAGCTGCTCTGGATGCCGCGAAAAGCATTTCAGCGCCTGCTGATCTTGAAGCGCAGGGCTATGAGATAGGTGCTGAAGCCGAGCGACTTGCCGCGTTTTATCTTGAAGTGATACGCGGTATATCTCTGCGAAAGGAATAAGTATGATAAAAGAAAACCAAAAGCTGTTGAATGCGCTTAATGTAATCAGCGATGCTTTGATATCAATCCTGGCCGTGGTGCTGGCGTATGTCATAGTGTTTTTAGCTCTTGCTTTTGAGCGTAATTTCCAGCTGACGGATTATATAAAGCTTGCGTGTATTTTCATCCCGATACAGCTTATAACCTATGGTTGTATGGGGCTTTACGGAAGCCATCGTACCACGACATTCACGCGTGAGCTGGTAAAGCTGGTCAGTGCGTTTTTTATAGACGGCTTAATCGTTGTCGCTATGCTTTATATAGTGAAGATCTTTGACTTCTCGCGATGGGCGCTTGTGATATTCCTTGTGCTTGATCTGATCTTCATTGCTGTAAAGCGCATTATACTGCGGCAGACCCTGTGGCATTTCCGCGAAAAAGGCTATAATCAGAAGCACGTGCTTATAATCGGTGGAGGAGCGACCGCTTTATATTATCTTGATACCATCAGAACAGAAAAGCAGCTTGGTCTGAAGTGCGCGGGTTATGTCGCCGATGGCAGCAGCCTTGATGAAAAATTGGTGGGTGGCTTTGATGATATCCTGGAAATATTGGACTCTCATAGCTATGACGAGGTCGTATGCGCTCTGGACATAAGCGAAATGAACTATCTGCAAAGCGTTGTAGAGGCGTGTGAGATAACAGGCACAAGGATATCCGTTATCCCTGCGATGTACAAATACATGTCCCCGACATCTGTTATTGATATGGTCGGCGGTATTCCGGTGATGAACATACGCCGTATCCCGCTTGACAATATGGGCAATGCCTTTATGAAAAGAGCGATGGATATCGTCGGAAGCCTTCTGATGCTTATATTGTCTTCGCCTGTGATGCTGGTTTGTGCTATTGTAATCAAGGCTACTATGGGCGGCAAGGTGATATTCAGACAGAAGCGTGTAGGCTTCAACAAAAAGATATTCACTATGTACAAATTCAAGTCGATGCGTGACAGCAGCACTTCAGATACGGCATGGAGCACGAATAACGATCCTCGTAAGACTCGCTTTGGCGCCGTGATACGAAAGCTCTCTATAGACGAGCTACCGCAGCTTGTCAATGTGCTGAAGGGTGACATGAGCCTTGTAGGACCACGCCCTGAGATACCGTTTTATGTTGACGCTTTCAAGAATGAAGTTCCGATGTACATGATAAAGCATCAGGTAAAGCCCGGAATAACAGGTCTTGCGCAGGTAAACGGCTTTCGTGGTGATACTTCGATAAAGCGAAGAATAGAGCTTGATGTCCAGTACATAGAAAACTGGAACATATTCCTTGATATATCTATACTCTTTAAGACCGTTTTCCGTGTGGTCAACAAGGAAAAGCTGAAATACAGCGAGGAAACGGAAAATACAACAGAAATACAGGAGCAGAACAATGATAAAGACAAGCAAAAAATCAACGCTTGATTACATGGCGCTTGCGATATTTTTCCCTGCGGTAATAGCACTTGCCATAGTACCCACGCTTATGCGTGTGAATATGATATCTTCGGATTCGTTACTTATGCGGCAGCTTTTCCATGGCGTGAAAAGTGAGGAGTCAGGTCAGTACAACTATGTTGATATTTTTTCTCATGTAAAGGGCTTTGCCGTAGTTTTGATCGCGGTGATCATGCTTATATTGGCACTGGTCTGCTGTCTGTACCTTTTTAAAGGTATCGAGAAACGTAGCCTTGTGTACGTCGGTGCATCTGTTGTTTATGTGATACTTACACTTGCTTCGGCTATTGGGTCAAAATATGATGATATCGTATTCTTTGGTATGTACGACCGAGCAGAAGGTTTTTTCACAATAGCATGCTATTTTGTGCTGTTTCTATTCACGATGTATGCGTTTAAAAAAACACAGAATTTCAGTGTTGTGGTAGTTGCGCTGATGATATGTACAGCGGTTAATCTTGTGATCGGTCTTTTTCAGTATTTCGGAAATGATCTGCTGAATTATGAGTGGTTCAGGAATCTTGTACTTGGTTCTGAGGCTAAGGATGAGCTCAGTCTAAATACAGTGATTGCTACGCAGAAACGTAAAATGTACGGCGCTCTGTATCATTATAACTACATGGGTAGCTTTGCTGGTATGATAGTGCCGCTGTTTACTGTTTTGGCATTTACGAGCAAAAAAATAATCTATAAGATCGTTACTGCACTGTTCGCGCTGATATCTGTATTTATGCTACTGGCAGGCGAGGCACGAAGCGGTTTCGTTGCAGTCGCTGCTGCGGCAGTTGTAGGTTTGATCGTATTCGCACGTGTGCTGATACGTCGCTGGAAGATAACCGTTTCCGTGTTGGCAGCGGTTCTTGCACTTGTTATAGGAGCGAATTTTATCACAGATAACGCCATCTTCGCGCGTATACCATCGCTGTTTGAGGATGTGGTAAGCCTTATCGCCCCTGCAGAGCAAACAGATCTGCTGGCATCGCTTCCTGCACGAGAGATAACCCACAATGATGACGGCAGCGTTTCATTTGTGTCGCAGACTGATGTGCTGAATGTAGCATTTGATATAGAAAGCCTTGAGTATGTATTTACAGATTCTCATGGAGAGGTACTTAACACTGTTGAAACAGAATACGGCATCATGATAGATGACGAGGATTTTAAGGGCATTAACTTCCAGTTTGCATCCACCAGTGATGAGTTGGAATACAGCGACGGTATGTTTATGTGGTTCAATGACAGGGATGACAGTGCGCTCCTGTTCCGTTTGCTTAAGGACGGCGATATACACATGGTTGATCTGGAAACGGGACGCCTCGCATATCCGTCAAACGCCGATGCTATCGGTTTTGAAGGCAAGGAAAAGCTCGGTTCGTCAAGAGGATATATCTGGTCGAGAACGATACCGCTTCTCAGTGAGTGTCTCGTAACAGGCTACGGACCGGATACATTTCCGTTTGTTTTCCCGCAGAATGACTATTTAGCAAAATATGCATCATATAACGAAGGATTCTACATAACTGTAGATAAGCCGCATAATATGTATATCCAGATATTCATGAGCAGCGGTCTTATCGCGCTTATTGCGTTCCTTGCGATATGTGTGTTCTATCTTGTGGATTGCTTCAGACTGTATGCCTTAAAGAAGACCTATCGTTCGGAGCAGTGCTTCGGAATATCTGTAATGTTGGCGATAGTAGGTTATCTTGCGGCAGGAATGTTTAATGACTCGGTGGTGTCTGTTGCCCCAGTGTTCTGGATACTTCTCGGAACTGGTGCGGCACTTAATACCATAAACCGCCGTATGGATAAAGAGGAGCGCGAAAAGGAAGCAGCTAAAGCGGCTGCTGAGGCATCCGTGCCGAAGAAAGCTGAACCTGCTACAAGCACACTTGTTGGCATAGGTGGCTCTGCTGTTCAGCCTGCGCCTAAGGCAGCTGTTGAGACTCCACGTGTGGATGCACCTAAAAGAAAGCCCACCGAGGCTGAGTTCTTAGCCGCTATGGAGCTGCTTATAAAGAATGCAAAGTCTTCGCCTAACGGTAGCGGTCCGAGCGAGGAACAGCTGCTTGCTATGCTGGAAGCAGGAATGAAAAAGCGCGAACAGATGGAGAAGGCTTCCGACAACGCGCAGACGACCGATCAGGAATAACACATAAACGAAAACGACCGCCTCACAGGTTTAATTTGTGGGGCGGTCGTTGTTTGTTTGAACTTATTGACAGGATTTTGAAGATGGTTTTGTGTAACAAAAAAGTTACAAAAACGGTGCGTTTTTTGCACCGAAATTGTAACAAAATTGGACGCCGACCGAAACTGTAACAAAAAAGTAACAAAAAAGGCGCAATTTTGTTACAATTTTGGACACTCACAAACAGCTCATCAATATTTATTCGCACAGTGTGATATATTCTATCTTTTTTTATTCAGCTATATAAAATATACCATAAAATAGTGCTTTTTGCAAGGCGTAATAGTCTGAAATGCAAATGTGTTATTCGCGTTTTACCAATATATCACACGTTATGATATATTCGACTCACAGATTCCACATAACGCAAAAGTAAATTACGGCTTCGACAACGAGCCAAAAATGGACCCATTTTTGACACCATTGTCTCAATTGCGAAATTTTCGCACATGTGACATCGAATGAAAAAAAGTGCGAAAATTAGTGAAAATCGCATGGCTTAACCAAGCCGTTTGTTGGCATCGATGCGCAAAATGCGCATTTTGCGCACCTCTGAAAACACCTGTTTGCGCAAAATTTGCGAATGCGTGAAGCCTGATAATTAAAAATGTCGACATTTGCGACAGTGTGACACCGGAAAGAAAAAATGGCGACATTTTGTAAAAATCGCTGGCTTAACCATGCGGTTTGTGAACACGATGTCGACAATGTCGTATTTGTCGACATACTAAAAACAGCAATTGTCGACATGATGTCGACATCCACAAACCACATAAACAAGCGATTGCTTCGCTGCTTCCCTCCCCTTACGGGTCGGAGTGCTGCTCAAAAGGGGGAAGAGCATAAGGGGCGATGACACACCAGCCTTTTTAGGTCTGTTGTGGTCAGCGTAGCTGACATCGCCCACTTGCGTCGCAGGCTCCACTACTTTTGGGGACATAACACTCGAACGAAAGACCTCTTATTTTTGCAAAATAAATCACAGTTCGGAGAAACTCAAAATGAGAACCGTGAAGGAATTGTTTTGCATTCTGTCATAATAGTCGCTAAAGCTCCGAAAATATAAACTACCGTGCAAACTCCTGCACGGTTTTTCTTTTTTTCGGCACTCGCGTGCCGTCGGGTTTTAAAACAGGGTCAAAATGACCTGAAAAAATTACAGAAAGAAGTGATCTTTTGCAAACAACACTTGAAAACATAACAAGAGCATCGCGGGTGGGATATATAAATGAATATCACTCTGTCGGGGAGATAATCACAAAGCTCGCAGAAACGAAGCTCTCACAGTTCCCTCGTGGCAGTGCGGATAACGTTATGAAGCTTATGCGATTCTACATGGAGGATAATGAAATGGACGTTGAAAGATGCTCGGAGCTTACCTATGGTGAAGTGCTCGGTATCATTCACTCGTTTCCGAAATGTAAGGCATATCAGGAAGCAGATGACCCTAAATGGGGTCTTAATATGAGACTTACCCTGCTCGCACATATCAGATATATGCTGGTATCAGCCAAGACGAACGACAGTAATCTGCGGCTGTTTAAAGCAGTGACCGTCAAGGGGTATCTGAACTATCTCACGATACGCGCAAAACGACCTGAAGAAGTAACCGCTCAGTCGTTCAAAGATTTCAAGAAAAGTGTGAAGGGACATATAGGTTTTACTGTCACCAAAAAGACAACTATTGAACAGCTCCTGCAGCAGTTCGACGCATTTCAGCGTAAATGCTGGATGCCAAACCAGTCGATAGAGGAATTTGAAGCGAGCATACAAAAGAGCTACAACGATCTGTATTGCTTCTTCATAACACAATTCAGATATGCTTTTCCAAGATATTTCTATATCGACAAGCTCAAAGAAAAGTACGCAAAGAAAACCGGGTTAACGGAGGAAAAATAATATGGCAAATGTATTAAAGGAATCTGCAAGAGGTATCGAGTGCATAAGGCTCGATGATGAGCTGTTCAATTCGCGGTCAGTGTTTCTGACAGAGCCTGTTGATGTACAGACCTCGGCGGAGCTCATAAAGCAGCTCATGCACCTTGAACACGAGGATAACAAGAGCGAGATAACACTGTACATAAACAGCCCAGGCGGTGAGGTCATAAGCGGACTTGCTGTGTATGATTACATAACCGCAATGAAAGCACCTGTAAGAACAGTGTGCATCGGGACAGCCGCAAGTATGGGAGCGATACTCTTCCTTGCAGGTGACAAGCGGCAGATGCTCCCTCACACAAGGCTCATGATACACGACCCGTCTTACGGTCACAACGATATAGGCGGCAGGAAGTCGCATGAGATACAGCATGAGCTGGATAAGCTGAACGAGGTAAGAGAATCGCTTGCGAGGATAATTGCAGCTAAGACAGGAAAGCGCATCAGAGAGATATACAAGCTCACGGCGAACGACACCTATTACAGTGCCGAGGAAGCAGTCGCTTTCGGACTTGCAACAGAGATATTGAAGGAGGTGTAAGCCGTGAGGAATATGAGATATCTCGCTGATGGGATAACTGTCTCCAACGATACAAGGAAAACAGGGCTTAACAACAACGATATGATAATAGGCTCGTCAGGCTCCGGGAAAACGGGCGGTTATGTCATACCTAATCTTCAGAACATTACAGGAAGCATGGTGGTGTCAGATACCAAGGGGCAGCTTCACAGAATGTTCAGTGATGAGCTTAAAGCCAAGGGGTATTCAGTCTATACCCTTGACCTTGTAGATCCGCTGAGCTCCTGCGGCTACAACCCATTAAGCGGAATACGGCGCTATGACAACGGCAAGTTATGCGAGAAGGATATCATCACGCTTGCAACTACCATAATGCCGACGCTAGATAAGGAAGAGCCGTTCTGGGAGATGGCAGCAGCAGGATATATTGCTTTCCTGATAGCATTCTGTCTGGAAACGCTCGTGACAGAGGAGCAGAACATGATAAGCGTCTGCAAGCTGCACCATACATATATAGGACGCAACGGTGAGCTGTCGTTCCTGCAATGGGCAGACAAGCACCCCAACACCTTTGCGGCGAAGAAATTCTATGAGAGTCGTGCGAGTTCCGCTGCCGACAAAATGTGGAGCAGCATAATAGAATTTGCCAACCGCGCTTTAGAGCCTTTCGATTTTGAGGAAGCAAGAACTATCTTCGGTAATTCCGAGGGCTTTGATATACGGGACTTGGGCAGAAAGAAGACTGTACTGTTTCTTAATGTGAGCGATACAGACAGGGCGTTCGACCAGCTTGTCAATGTATTCTACACTCAGGCTCTGCAGCTGCTCTGCTCGGAAGCGGACAAGAACCCAGACGGCAGACTTAAAGTTCCTGTACGAATCATGATGGACGACTTCGCTGCGAGCGCAAGGATACCCGACTTCGACAAGATAATATCCGTGATACGTTCCAGAGAGATATCTGTAAGCATAATACTCCAGAGCCTTACACAGCTCCAAAGTATGTACAAATACTCTGAGGCTGCGACCATCACCAACAACTGCGATCATCTGCTCTATCTCGGCTCGCAGGATATTGATACGGCGAATTTCATCGCTTGCAGGGTATGCAGGACTCCCGAAACCGTTATGTGTATGCCGAGAGATAAGGCGGTGCTTATAACCAGCGGTGAAAAGGCGAGGTTTGTGGCGGTTGAGGAGGTTTTGAGCATGGAATAATTGTGAAAAGTGACGATCGGAAATTGTTGGTTTTCGTAGCACTTACAAGATTTTTATCGCTCTTAGTTGGTAATCGTATGTATCTGACGATTATTTATATCCCCCTTGTGTGACACGTTTCTCACAACGATTCAGCAAACACGATTATGATCGCGTTTGTTGAATACGTAATGTGTCACACAAAAGTTTGTGCAATACTTTTTTCTGAAAAGTGTTGCTTTTTTAAAAAAAGATGTCATATATAATAGTAGAAAGTATTACACTATTTTATTCGTACAAGCTGTAATATTTTTATCCGAAGCTAATATATTATACCAACAGCTTACATGGAAAGGAGCACAGTTATGACTTACATAATCACTACTACCGTCCCCGAGACTTCAAGCGTTCAGCTTCGTCTTGAAGCCGCACAGCGTGTATACGAGGAGCTTCTCCGTTACATAAGCAAGGAAGATGTGAGCGCAGACTAAGTTCGGGAGGACGTATAATGACCGCAATTTATGCGAGACAAAGTATCGACAAAAAAGACAGTATCTCGATCGAAACGCAGATAGAAGCCTGCAAGCGTTGTGCCGACGAGGAGTACAGAGTTTATTCGGATAAGGGCTGGAGCGGAAAAAACCTCGACCGCCCACAGTTCAAAAAGCTTATGGCGGATATAAGGACAGGCGAGATAGACAAGCTCGTTGTCTATAAGCTGGACAGAATAAGCCGCTCCCTCAATGATTTCTCCAATCTTATGGAGGAGTTCAAAAAGTATAATGTTGAGTTCGCATCTACCGTTGAGACCTTTGACACTTCGACCGCAATAGGCAGGGCGATGCTCGGCATAATCATGGTGTTTGCAGAGCTTGAGCGCGAAAATATCCTTTTGCGCGTAAAGGATAACTACTATGCAAGGGGCGAAAAGGGACTGTATCTCGGCGGAGTTGCGATATACGGGTTTGATAAGATGCCCACGAAGCTTGACGGTATAAAGACCTCAGTACTTGTGCCGAACAGCGATATGACCACAGTGGAGTATATTTTCAGTGCTTACCGTGAGGGCGGCTGTTCGCTCGGAGATATCGTGCGGACGCTGAACGAGCAGAATGTTCCTTCGCCTGCGGGAGCCCTCTGGGACAGCAGTAAGCTTAGCCGTCTGCTCAGAAGTCCTGTTTATGTACAAGCTGATATGGAGGTGTACCGTTATTTCAAGGAAAAGGGCGCGCAGATAGCAAATCCTGTTGAAAGCTTTACAGGTGAGCGCGGTTGCTTCCTTTACGGCAAGCGTGAAGCGAATGAGCGCAAGTATACCGATGTGCGTGACCATGTGCTGTCGATAGGACTGCATGAGGGTGTAATTTCATCTGAGGTGTGGCTTGATGTGCAGCGCAAGCTTGATGGAAATACCCAGCTGAAAAAGGGTAGGAGCGGCACATATTGTTGGCTGAGAGGGCTGCTGAAATGTGGCAGGTGCGGTTATGCTATGAGGGTGATGTCGGGGACGTATTTTTACTGCTCGGGCAAGGCTAATCATCACGTATGTGAGGGTGTATCAGGCAAGCCTGAGATAGAGGCAGCGGAGCAGGCAGTGTATTCTGAACTTAAGAAGAAGTTCGAAGAAATACGGGATCTGCACCCCATGAGCAAAACGCAGACTTCTCCGAAGGCAAACAAGCTGAAGATGAAGCTTGAAACGCTGAATTCGCAGATAGAAAACCTTGTCTGTAAGATAACCGAAACAACAGCCGCAATAGGAAAGGTGCTTGAAGAAAAGCTGGGTCAGCTTATCTCTGAGCGCGAGAGCATTAAAGCAGAGCTAGACAAGCTCGGTGAGCCGAAGCAGCGTCAGAGCTACGAAGCAGTGATACCGCTTTTGGACGAGTTTCCTGAGATGCCTGTAGAGGTAAAACGGCAGATAGCTGAGCAATTCATCTCAAAGGTGCTTATGTGGGAGGACAGGCTGGAGATACAGTGGAGATTTTGAGAAAAAGACAACCGCCGCAATACGTTGCGGTGGTTGTCTTATTGGAGCGTTTTTGGCCAAAAGAAATATCTATGTTCAGGAGATTATGAAGAATAGTTTTTCTTCAAATAATCGAATGTTGTTGCAGGAACGAATTCGCGCAGCTTATCCCACTTGCCTTCTTTAAGAAGTCTGCGCACTTCGCTAGCCGAGATGACATCATTGCCATTTGTCTTTCTGCTGATCTCCCTGAATTCGATATCATACAAGGGCAGGATTTTTTCCATCTCTCGGTTATACTGGTTGGTAACGTTGTCGAGCGGCTCGCTGCCTGCGAAGCGGATCTTTATATTCGCGGCAGGTGCGATCTCTTTCGCAAACAAAGTTACATCGTTAGAAGTATCAATAACTCTGTCCTGAAGCTGAGATTTATTGAAATAACCCTCAAACGTCAGAGAGGAGATTATAAATTCTCCGCTCTCCACCACGATAACATTTTTCAAATCCTTTGTGCCCTGGCGGACAAGCTCTATTCGGTCCTTGAACGGGAAGAACGATCTGTCCTCCTGAACGACAAAGATCAGAAGATACTCGCACTCATTTGCTGCAGTTTCTATCAGATATCTGTGGCCTAATGTAAATGGATTGCAATTCATAACGATAGCGCCGACTTTTTCGGAACGGTGCATATCGTTTTCCCAGAGAACGGATATTTTCTTTTTATATGCGTTCAGTTTTTCGGACTGCTCGGGTGACAGGTTGAAATGTGATGCTGTGTTTTGCTTTTCAGGCTGCGGAATATCGAGATATTCTTCAAAAAAGCTGTGCTCCTGAAGTGATCTGAAAACGCCCTCTGCGATCATTTTGTGCGCAGCCTCTGTAAGGTGGGTAACATCAAAGAACAGCTCTCCGTACTTATATGGATTGGTCACCAGCTCGTCATTTTTGGCATGATATTTGCCGCCGAGACCAATAACTATATCGCCCGACTTCAACGGGAAGGTGTTGAACAGATTTATCATCTCTTCTTCGGAATTCAGGCCGTCAAGACACAGACCGTAGTTCTCGACGATGAAACCCTTGTCAGCAGCATATTTATTCAGCAGCATTTGTAATTGCGATGAATATGTGCCTTCGTCTCTTACTCCCACACCCATAATGAAGCAGGGACCCATGACATATATCGTTCGCTTAAAGCTTTTAGGCTGATCTACTGTTATTCTGTGACCGTTGACGATGTTGAAGTATTTGCCTTTATAATCCTCATAGTGCCTTGCTCCGTCTATTCCGATATAAGCTCTCGAAGGAGGATTAAGCACCTCGGAAATATCATTTACATCGGGTATATATTGCTGTATCGCAAGCGCAGCGCGGGGATACTGGCATACAGTCGCGAAATTTATCTTGTTTTCGAGGATAAACTGTTCGTTTTCTGTAACTGGCTTTTCAGGGAATATCGGAAGATCAATGCTCATAAACACAATGCCGGGATTCTGATCCACTATATCCTTGATCCTTTTGCTGTAATCGCGGTTGCAGAGCAATCCCGGAACATATGTATCGAAGATCGTAAAATCGACCACTTCCTGTTTTGTTCTATTATATACCAGAAATGCCAGACCTCTGGTGCTGTTCAGCTTATCCTTAAGCTTCCACACTGTCGTTCCTGCGCCGTCAATGGATATAGTGACGCCTGAATGTCTGTAGTTCGCGTCGGTGCTTTCAAAGCCTATGCTCTTTACGGATACCTGCGTATTGCCTATGATGCGGTTCACTTCAAGTGACTTGCCACGGCATATATCTTCAGCAACAAGCTTGCCGTCATCGATTATCGCAACATAAGATGCTCTGAATTTATCGCAGAGATTTATCTGCGTTCCTAAGCTACAGAGCTTTTGCGCGACTCCGTATGTGAAATCAGGACTACCTGAAGGAGTGTTGCTGGAAAAGATAATAATGCAATGTTCTTTGGTAAACCAATTCAGTTTATCCAGGTATTGAACAAAATTCTCTTCTCTGTTTAAAGAGTCTGGAATACAGTTATCTGCATATATTTCTTCGAGGTATGTTTCAATGTTTTTTCTGAACTCATACAGATCTATCTCAGTATCTTCATCACCCAAAGCATTGTACATGTCCTGCAATTCCTTCCTCAGGGTCAGACATTCTTCGTAAGGGGCGGAGAATTCGATTATATTTGTAATAAACGCGCGAATATCCCCTACGAGCTGATCGATTATAGCGGCTTCGTTCTGTCTGACAAGAATGTCAAAGGCTTCATCCAGAGTATTCAGCAATTCTGTCAGTTTATCATACATTGTTTTTTTCATAAGCCTCTCCTTATAGCAAATTGCAGATGAATGCAATAATTTTGCAGTTGTAATAGATGTCATGAGGTATAATGCAGTACGATACCCGAAACTGTATATATTACTAAATTATTTTACCATAGGGGAAATATAATTGTCAAGGCTGTAGCGGAGGCAATTTTGTGCCTTATATGCTCAAGGCTCACCCCGATTACCGCATCATCTGCTTTGACTGCCTGACCTATGCGGGCAATATGGAAACGCTTGCACCAGTAATGGATGACCCGAACTTCCGTTTCTGCAAGGTGGATATCACAGACCGCGAGGCGGTAAACAAGGTGTTTGAGGAGGAACACCCCGACATCGTTGTAAACTTTGCTGCGGAGAGCCATGTTGACAGGTCTATTGACAATCCCGGAGTTTTCCTGAACACCAACATCATGGGACTCAGGTCATGATGGACGCCTGCCGCAAGTATGGCATACAGCGTTATCATCAGGTTTCTACCGATGAGGTGTATGGCGATCTTCCGCTTGACAGACCCGATCTGTTTTTTACTGAGGAGACTCCTATCCATACTTCAAGCCCTTACTCTGCATCCAAGGCGAGTGCAGACCTGCTGGTGCAGGCTTATCACAGGACATTTGGTCTGCCTGTAACTATTTCCCGTTGTTCCAACAACTATGGTCCGTATCATTTCCCCGAAAAGCTCATTCCGCTGATGATCGCCAATGCGCTCAACGACAAGCCGCTCCCTGTTTACGGCGAGGGTCTGAATGTGCGCGACTGGCTGTATGTTGAGGATCATTGCGGTGCTATCGATCTTATCATTCATAAAGGCAGAGTCGGCGAGGTCTACAACATCGGCGGACATAATGAGATGAGGAATATCGATATCGTAAAGATCATCTGCAAGGCACTCGGCAAGCCCGAAAGCCTCATCACATACGTTGCAGACCGCAAGGGGCATGATATGCGCTATGCGATAGACCCGACAAAGATACACAACGAGCTTGGCTGGCTTCCTGAAACCAAGTTTGCAGATGGAATCCAGAAGACCATTCAGTGGTATCTCGACAACCGCGATTGGTGGGAGCATATCATAAACGGAGAGTATCGGGAATATTATAAGAAAATGTATGATACAAGGCTGAAGATATAGCCTGAGTCCTGATATATTGAAATAACCGCCGCGGTATGTACTGCGGCGGTTATTCTGCTTGAGTGTTTTGACTGAAAAGCATAACGCTGTTCAGAAAGCTATGAAGAATAGTTCTCCTTTAAATAATCGAATGTTGTTGCAGGAACGAATTCGCGCAGTTTATCCCACTTTTTTCTTTCAGCAGCTTGCGGACCTCACTTGCCGAGATGACATCATCGCCATTTGTTTTTCGGCTGATCTCCCTGAATTCGATATCATAAGGTGCTCCTTGCAGTACTAATTTAGACATCTGATGACATTCATTCAGATACCACAAGTGTTGTTTGATGATTTTATCAACAGAGGAAATATAATTGTCAAGGATATGGCGTACCACTACGTGCCTGAAGCGTCGATAATAGCAGAATATACACTCAGATACTACTCGAATCAATAGAGATTGAGGAATATTCCCGCTATTATGACAGCGATGAATTGATCGGCTTGTAGAGCAGTTTATCGCTAAGGTGCTTATGTGGGAGACAGGTTGGAGATGCAGTAGAGATTCTGAACTGATAAAAGGAACCCTCTGCCATTGGCAGAGGGTTCCTTTTATATAAGCGTTAGTCAATTGGATACTTAATCTGATGTTTTATTTCCAAATTGGTCTTTTTATACCATCTTCAGTTTTCACTTTAATATCAATTGTGTCAATCAATACGTTTTTGATTTTCTCAAGATCATCCCTATCAGTACCTTTGACAACAATCGGGCCAAAACGCGAGGTTTTGTCTTTAGGTTTACTGATCTTATCGCCAACATTTATCTTGATTTCTCGCGAAGCAACCACACCGTTGATAGCCATATATTTATCCAGTCCATTACATTCGATAACTTCACCCTCTGGTAGAATAAATGTATAAAAAGCAGCCGCATTATTCTCAAGCTTTGCGGTAAAAAAATCATCTACATTTTCGCCCATGGCTGCTTTGATGAGGTATGGTTGAGTGTCCACTCCATAGGCGTTAGGGATAACATCTGATGTAACCAAAGCGCCGGCACCCCTGATTGCCATTTCGATAATATAAAGTTTGTCGTTTTTGCTGTCATAAATCCATTCAGCCCATACATGGCCGAAAAGAGGCTTCAAATAGTTTATTACTTTTGCAAATTCGCTCTCCATGCGCATCATCATAGTACTGCTGATATTTGCAGGAAAAGCATTTGTGTATGGCAGGAACAAATCCGGTAGGTCAAAGTAATATCTATCAGAATATGCAAACATACGGAATTTTCCGTTGCCGACAAATCCTTGTGAAAAGTATTGCGGCCCTGAAATATATTCCTCGGCAATAATCCTTTTTGAACGCGAGGCTGACATAGCAAAATCATATCCTTTTGCTAAATCCTCATTACTATTTACACGTATAACTCCTCTGCTTGCAAAGGAATCTACAGGTTTTAAGACTATTGGGTATTCCAGGACGCCAATTGTTTTTTCCAATTCCTCAAAAGAAGTGATCTCATAGTTTTTGGCAACAGGCAGCCCTATCGCGGTGAAAACTTCACGCATACGACTTTTGTCTGTAAATGCAATTGCGTTATCGTAACCGAAGGTTGGCAGATGGAGCGCTTCGGCTACCTTTGCTACGATTGGCGTCGCTATATCAGATTCTGCTAGTACACCACTTATTTCGCGTTTTTTTGCTATCTCTATTATCTTATCTACGTTAAAGATGTCTTCTTCAATGGCCTCATCTGCGATAGCTAGACCAGGGGCTTCGTACGAGCTGACGACGATAACATAATACCCTAGAGATTTTGCAGTTTTGATAATAGACAGTTGATTAACGCCTGCGCCAATAATTAAGATTTTCTTCATTTTTTC
The DNA here is from genome assembly GCA_045539055.1 of Oscillospiraceae bacterium. GTDB lineage: Bacteria > Bacillota > Clostridia > Oscillospirales > Ruminococcaceae > CAG-115. The sequence continues at coordinate 29,429 of JAZQEQ010000252.1, forward strand.
TCCTCCGACAAGTACTTCTTAAGGCAAACCGTATCATAAGTTGACCAATACAACTCATTTACACATTTATGCCATTTTTTTTCTTGCTCAACCATATCTTTTAATTTAACGAGAAAATCTTCGTTTATACAGTTTTTAGGAATTATTGCGACACCGCTGTCATCGCAAACGGCAATCGCGCCTTGATAGTAATTTCTGTGCTCATCAGCTATTTTAGTTATTTCTTCGTTTTCATCTTTTTTGATATTGTAGCAACCTAATGGAGTGATGCCTGTGCACCACATCATTCTATCTTTTTCAAGAAGAGTGGTCAGATCGCGCATATATCCCGTTGAAATGACGGCTATACTTTTTTTGTTGTCATAGATATAGTCTGAAACAATTTCGCCAAATAAAGCTCTATTATTAACAGCTATACTATCTACAAAAACAATTTTATTCTCCGGAAGATTTACAAGCTGCTCATGGATCGACCAGTTTGAATCACTGTGACCGTAAATATAATGTATTTGTCCTACAGCATAATAGCCTGTTTTGATGGGTTTGGAGTTTTCCAATACACCGGTTTTGTTCATGCAATCGGTTATTTGTGCAGTGTCCATACGATTTACAGTGATATACTCAATTATTTTATCAGTTAGTGATTGCATCAAGATTTCTCCATTTCGATAGTTATTTAATTTGACAAAAACAGAAAAGAATAATAGCAAATGAAGTCATGGGGTTAACTAATGATTGAAACTTCTTTAGATGATAAATTCATGCAGTTGGATTTTGGTATGGCAAAACTAATCGTTTAAAGAGTTTAAATAGTCCATAAAGCTTTGCTTGTTTTCAAGGGTGGTGGTAGTAGGTCTTCCGAGATCATCACGTGACCCTATAGAACATTTAATTTCTATAAAACTAAGTTCATTTCTTGCTTTTGCCAATTTTAGTTCATTGTCTAATGTTGTTAAGTCATTAACGCAGACCGCATTCGGATAACCGCATGCTCTCGCAATAGATACAAGATCTATTTTCGAAGCAACTGTTGGCATGCCACCAACAGTGTCATGTGAACCGTTATTTATGACAATGTGAATCATATTACTGGGAGTATGGGCACCAAGCACGGCTATTGCTCCCATATGCATTAGGGCTGATCCATCCCCATCAATACACCAGATTTTCAAGTTTGGCTTATTTATTGCAATGCCAAGAGCAATGCTATTGGTATGGCCCATTGAACCTACAGTAAGAAAATCATATTTGTGGCTTTGGCAATTTCTTTCCCTTATTTCAAAGAGTTCTCGGCTGGCTTTACCTGTGGTGCAGATTATAGGATCATCACTGGCTGCTTTTACAATGTGTTGAATTACTTCTTCACGGCTCATTGAGTTGTTATTTTCATATAGCACCTTATCATTATAGGAAAGCGCCCCTTTTCTTATAACAAATGCAACACTTTTGCCGGTATTAAGGCGATCTCTGAAATCTGCCATCGTCGTTATTAGGGCTTCATCGGAAGTTTCTTTGTCAATAACAAAAGATTTTATATCCATAACATCGAGAAGCTTTAATGTTATCTCGCCCTGATAGATATGTTGAGGTTCATCATGAATGCCAGGTTCACCCCTCCAACCAATTATAAATATTATAGGAATAGCGTATACTTTATCATTTAATAATGACGCAACAGGGTTTATGATATTTCCTTGTCCACTGTTTTGCATATATACTACTGCCACTTTGCCTGTAGAAAGATGATATCCTGCTGCAAGAGCAGTGCTGTTGCCTTCGTTTGCAGCAATTACATGATGTTTAGGATCAATGCCGTATGTGTTTATTAGACAGTCACAAAGCGGCTTCAACTGTGAATCCGGAACACCTGTATAAAAATCCGATCCGATTATTTCAAGCAGTTTTTCAGCTTCCATAAAACAGTTAATCTCCTATTCTAATATTTTGCGTCGTATTTCTTCGAGTTCTTTAACTGTATCTATCTCAATGACCTGGTTATGTTCTACAGGCTGAATAGTAAGATCGAACTTGTCGATATACTTGTTTACTACATCATCCCAGAACAATTCTTCATAACCTTGTGTTCCATATTCTTTCTCTATTGCTTTGTGCAGCAGTTCGGCATCATCAGCAAGAAAATAAGCTATACCTGTCATGTTATAGCAATTGTATCCTCCCTTGCCTACTCGGGTAATTATTCCATTTTCATTCAGGTCAAATACCCAGTCATCCGAATACCCCTCTACCTTTTTTCCGTAGTAACAGGAACTGTTAAGCTCAGCTTCGAATATCGATAGATCAGCAACGTATAAATCGGTTTCACAAATAAAACAATTTCCCATTAACAAGGTTTCCCTTGCCGTATGTACAGAGGATATATTGTTTATTGTTTCATAGTCCTTATTGTATAAGATACTGAGATTAGGATATTTATCAGTCAGATAACTGAATTGTTTGCCTAAATAACCAACGACTACTACAATATTATCGACGCCTCTTTTTTCCAATCCATCGATAACTGTTTCGATCATCGGTTTTTCACCAATTTTTATCAATGGTTTTGGCACGGTTTTTGTAAGGGGATGCATTCTTGTACCCATTCCCGATGCCATTAATATTGCATTTTCCATAGAATACCTCAAAGCTCATCGATCAGTGTAATAATTTGTTTGATCGGCATTAACCTATCATCGACCTCTTTGGCGCGATGGAAGCGGAGAATATCTTCAGCAGTTTTTTGCATAGCGGGGAAAGCGCTTCTTGTCAGTTGATTTGCATAAATTACTATATTTACACCATGAGAGGATAACTCGTCTTCGGTTATTGTATTAAAGCTGGTAGGAACAACAACTATAGGAGTCGCTTTATCAGTTTCTCTGAATCGGTCACAAAATTCTAGAATCTCATCAGGTGTTCTTTGGCGGCTATGTATCATAATGGCATCAGCGCCGGCATCAACAAATGAATGTGCTCTTTTCAATGCATCGTCCATGCCTTTTTCCAGAATCAAACTTTCGATTCTGGCTATTATCATGAAGTCATCTGTAAGCTGTGCTTGCTTACCGGCTGAAATTTTAGCGCTGAAGTTTTCAATGCTATCTTGCTTCTGGTCAACTTCTGTGCCAAACAGAGAGTTTTTTTTGAATCCGGTTTTATCTTCTATAATAATTGCTGAAACTCCCATCTTTTCAAGGGTTCGTACCGTATACACAAAATGTTCGGTCAAACCTCCTGTGTCGCCGTCAAATATAATGGGTTTTGTAGTTACTTCCGTCACGTCATCGATAGTTCGGAATCGTGAAGTCATGTCAACAAGTTCAATATCAGGCTTTCCTTTTACTGTAGAATCACAAAGCGAACTGATCCACATAGCATCAAACTGATCCAATTCTCCATCCTGTTCAATGACAGTTTTTTCGGCGATCAATCCTGTAATACCGCTGTGTACTTCTATTGCTTTTACGATCGGACGAATGTTAAGGAGTTGCCTGAGCCTTTTTCTGCGGTATTCTGGCATTGCAAGTTTTTCTTTTACCTGCCGTTCAATCCTTCTAATATTATCATTATTAGTATATTTTACTTCAATAAGTTCTCCGCCGTAAGCAGCTAATAACTTTTTTACATTTTCTCGAATTGCTTTCTCGCTTCCGGTGTTCCAGTTGTCACCATGTATGATATAATCGGGATGTAATTTTTGTACAATGTCGTCGTACATAACGCTATTTTGTACTATGACCTGGTCTACGCCGTCCAGTTCCTTATAAAGCTTGATTCTTTTTTCCAGAGAAACCGTTGGGAATCTGTTATATCTTATCAGAGCTTCATCCGACAATGCTCCGACAATTACTTTACCATATGTTTTTGCTATATTTATAATATTTCGGTGTCCCTCATGAATGATTCCTGTGCAAAAACAAGTATAAATCGTTTTCATTTCATTCTCCTATTTTATTGTTTATTGTAGTGCACCGGAATGGCAACACCGTTTTCTTTCAGTGACTCTTTGAATACTGAAAAGAATTCTTCTATATCCGGTACGTCTATAGCACCCAAAGCGCATAGACGGAATGTATTAGTATTGGAAATTTTCCCTGGATAGATGGTAAATCCATGCTTATAACAATAATCATGAATCTTTTCAAAATCCCAATTGGGGTCATCAGGATAGATCACAGAAGATACTAATCCAGCTCTCAATTCGGGTTTAATAAATTGCTGGAATCCGAGTTTATCGAGGCCATCGTTTATTGCATTAAAAACGCGAGTATGCCTTTCCCACTTAGCTTTTTCACCTTCTGCCCAATATTCTTTTAATGCTTGTATCGTTGCATAAATAGTTTGCACAGGAGGAGTAAAATGCATCTCTCCTGTGCGATTAAAGAAATCATATTGCATATATAGGTTGCAGTAATAACTACGCTTGGGGTAATGTTTGCTTGCTTCAATAATCGATTTGTTTCCAATGATAAATGACAATCCTGTAAATGACATAAGCCCTTTTTGTGCTGATGCCATACAAAAGTCGATGTTATCCTTTTCCATATCTATGGGCCTCATCGCATATGTGGATGTTGTATCCACAATGAATATTGCCTCATACTTATGGGTTAAAGCGCCGATTTCACGTATAGGATTTAGGATTCCAGTTCCTGTTTCATTGTGGGTCGTGTATACCACTCCGATATCGGGGTTGCTTTTAAGTGTTTCCTCGACAGTATTTAAGTCGGGTATCTGGTTTGCCGGAAACTCAAGATTAATATAAGGGAGCCTATAATATTGACATACTTCGACCGCTCTCGCACTATAGGCACCATTGTTTATAACCAATATTTTCTTTTCATCTGGCAAAAGCGAGTTGATACACACGTCAATATTTATTGTACCGGACCCACAGAAAAGTACACTTGTATATTTCTTTAAATCGCCATGAACAATTTTGACCAGATCGTTACGCAAACTTTCCATGAGGTCAGCAAATTCTTTTTCCCTGGGACATATATCAGGTACAACCTGTGCTGATTTTACTGTATCAGTGGTTGTTGATGGTCCGGGATTCAAAAGAATATTACGTTTACACATCATTGAAATTCTCCTTTTATAAAGCAACATATTAATACTTTTCTTTGATATTGGTCATGTAATCAAGTCAAATGAACCAGAGTGTGCTATATTGGTTGATGGATTCGCGCGCGGCTGTATATAGCCACATGTGGATTGCAGTTGAATGAATAGAGCCTTAAAAAAACAAGCTAAACTATCATTTTATTGTATCCATTATATATCGATGGATCGCATACCCTATATTCGACTCGGAACATGTTTCGTTTGCGCTGTCAGTTGCGACTAGTTTTTCCAGAAACATATTCATGGTATCAGTATAAGCAAATGCTTCGTTAAGCTCCGAAGCATAGTGTTTTTCAAAAATGCGGTTCATTGTATCTGCCGCTTTTACATTATCTTCTTCGGATAATATAAAGCGAATCGAAAATGTGGTATAATCGGTTGTATTCACTGCCACTAATTCGTTGCAGCCTTTCGGAAACAGATAAATAATGTTATCTATTAACTTATAAAATCCGAACAGGGCATCTGGTTTGAATCTTTTTACTGTTTCAGGCAGTTCAATTCTATTTTGGCATTGTTTTTGGGTATCGTATAGGATCAGGTCGTTGCTCTGGCAGGGAATAAGCAAGAGTTTGTTTCCTATTCTAATCGTATCCCAGTATGGCTCTGTGCCATTGACAACTGATATATTTATAGGATGGCATTTTAGGTTGTTTTCGATTGTGTTTAGTTCAAAGATGTTTGGGTTCCCATATAAGTAAAGATAAAAAGTGCTTTCGTTGTATGCGCGAAATGAAGTAGCCATTACATTGTCGGGGAAATTGTATTTTTTAACCGTATGCAGACTACAATCTATACGAAAGCAGATATTTTTTCTGAAAATCTGGATATAGAGCATGTTATATTGAAAGTCAACACATTTTGTTGATATGGTATAGCTGCTGATATCTCCGAAATCACGAATATGCTCCATAACATCAGATATTTGTGCTGTTCTTTTTGGGGCATCTACAACAACAATAGAATTGGATAGATCTTCGGGTATCATCCATATTATATTATTATTATCCATATAGGCGTTTGCCCACTTGTTTCCTGGTTTCTGTTCAAGTTTAATACTGTTTTCAAAGCAGCTATTATTTATATTCCATACATGGATAGTGTTGCCTGAATACGGAATAAAAAACAAAAAATCGTTATATCTTATTGTTTTAATATGAAGGTCATCGGCAAGCACAGCCTCATCATTGAACGTTGATACTATTTCTGTGTTGCCGTTACGAATATCAGTTTTCATCAGTGCATTGAAATTCAGATTAGAAAACCATAATTCGTTTCCAATCAGCTCTGCATCGAAAAAGTTTATAGGATTTTTCATTTTGCAATAACCTTTCGCGTTGATTGTCTAAGAGATAAATTATTATCAAAACTTGATATATTTCGCTGTATGTATTGGTATACGTTCATTCTCAGGAGGAGGAGTCATATAATTTTCTCCGTACGTATGAACCAAAACTTCATGTGTTCTTGCAGGCGCTCTGACAGTTGTCCCTTCAAACTCTATATCGCAAGTATCTTCAAACCATTCCTTTTGGAATCCTAAAGTTTCTTCAGGCGCACCCCAACCAAAGCATCTTACTTTCCGGGTATCCGAGTTTTTGTATTTTTTAACAAGATGCTCCATCCCTTTATGTGCCCAACTTTTTGGGAAAATATCAAGAAGCGTAAAGCCTATTTTGTTCCAAAAACCTTTAGCATGATGTTTACCAACTTGGGAATAAAGCATTTTTCGACATAGCCATGAAACACAGGTGCAGAATTTGTACCCCAAACGCTTCTCGGGCAGATTGTCGTATGGGAAAACGTCAATGAAAATACCTGTTTTAGATTTGATTTCCTCATGATTCTTTCGAACGAATTCTGTTCCGTTTTTTAATATGCGTGCGTATTCCCAACGATATTCTTTATCGGTATTATGGTTTTGCAGAAAAAATTGAGTGTTTAGTTCGTTTTTGCATATTTCGCAAAATTTATTATAATCTTCGCGAAGCATGCAAACATCAATATCATCGTCCCATGGTATGAATCCCCTATGCCGTACAGCACCAAGCAATGTTCCTGCCGCGATTATATAATTTATATTATTCTTTCTGCATACTCTGTCAAGTTCTTTGAGCATTTCAAGCTCAACTAATTGTAGCCGACGTAGAATTTCATCGGTGTATTCAAAGCTATGCATAACCTCGATCGATTCCATAGCCACCCTCTTTTCACTTTATTATTTCAATTCTGCCTTCGTTTCGGTATGTGATATATCTTTCCATTATCTCAGCAAAGAAAATCGAATCTTTATCTGAAAGGGCGTGGTGATAATTTTTAAGTCCGTTTATATTAGAAATAAATGCACTTATTTCGTACCTGAGTCCCTGCCCCAGATATTTGGAGAATATCTTTTCGTTCAGCTCCGGATCTTCGTAGCATATTTCAAAGTGTTTTGTCATCCACCATGGGGATTCTGCGAGGATATATCCGTTAGTTCCGGAAACTACAAGATTACCTTCGGATTTGACTCCGAGTCCGACTTTCACTTCTGCGATCGCGTTGTCATATTTAAGAAATGCTTTTGTATATATGTCAACGCCGTTTGAATCTACAAAAGAAACAAATCGGATGTCATTGTATTTCCTTCCCAGTATTTTGGCTATCGCAAGGAGTGGATAGCTGCCGAGCTCGGTGAAGCTACCGCCGCTTTCGGAAAGCTGAAATTCTCTGCTGCTTGAATTTGGCATCAGCTTAGTAAAGCAGGCTTCAACATCGCATATTTTGCCGATGCTGCCGCTCTTCACATTGGATACAAGCTTAATAAAACCGGGCGCATATGCAGTTTTTATAGCTTCCATGAGTACCAGCTTTTTTGCGTCTGCAAGTTCAAAAAGCTCCTTTGCCTGTGCTTTTTTTAAAACCATTGGTTTCTCGCACAGAACATGCTTTCCATGCTCAAGAGCCTCTTTTATATATTCATAGTGGGTGTTGTGCGGCGAAGCAATATAAATAGCGTCACTATGCTTGTACAAAACAGTCCTTTCATCAGTATAGATGTTCAGCTCGTTTGTTTCAGCAAAAGCCCTGGCACTTTCGATATGCGGATTGTAAACGATCTCAGTGTTAACGCCACTTACATATTTAACCTCAGGAACAAAACGCTTTGCAATACGTCCTGTGCCTATTATGCCAAGTCTGACTATACCGGCATTTTCGCTACGAAGCATCGTGCTCGAGATACCTTTGGTCCTTTCGAGATATACGACATCGCAATATTCACGTATATATTCAAATTTTCCTGCCCAGTCTGAGCCTACAGTAAAAATATCAATGTTATATTTTTGAATATCCTCTATTTTTTGACCTACATGATCTTCGACTATTACCTCGTCTGCAAACCCTGTTTGTTTGACGTGTTCGATCCTTTCCATAAGAGAATCGACTACATTGAGCTTGCCTCTGGATTCGTCGTACTGTTCCGTTGTAACACCTACGATAAGATAATCGCCAAGTGCTTTTGCTCTTTGTAAAAGACGATAATGACCTTCATGAAATAAATCGAAGGAACCGTATGTAATTACTTTTTTCATAAAGCCTCCGTTGGCGTGTCTATATCAGATATTAACATAGGCTTTCCAGTTAATTTATATAATGCATAAACAGAACCAAACATGCCGTAATATGCGTCGGACATCGCGATCGCTCTTTCTAACTCGGGTGAATCATCATATATTCCCCATTTGCCTGCCTTGAATTCATTTACGATCTTCAAAAACTCATCGAGCGCTTTGGGATTCATAGACCTAGCGGTAGGTATCATAAGCGGATGCGGTCTCCACCACAACACGACGTCGTCGCGCTGCCTGAAATATTCAAGCAACGATCTGAGCTTAGGCAGGAACCTTTCTGAGAAGATCGCCATAAGCATATTCAGGTGCGTGTTATATAATACGACCTTTTTATTGCCGATCAACTTTTTCCATTCATCGGGAATAACATAAGAATCTCTGGTACGACCCTGAACAGCATCATATTTCGGTGACCCCATTGCCAGTATCTTTTGGTCCAAAAGCTTTATGTTATCCTGTGTATGTCCGAATTTATCCAGCAAGGTCTGAGTATATGCTCTCTTCATAGTTTCCGATTGAACTACGACCTTATCTGCATTTATCACTGCCGGTGTAGTTGCATAATGGGTATTATTTTTGATACGGCTTTCATCGGTCACGAAATATGGGATATAAACCAGGTGTTCGGTATACTTTTTAAGCTCTCCGGAGTAAAATCTCGGGGCTACACTTGTAACGAAGTTATTTCCATCGTAAGGATTGTGAATATAGATGACATCGGGGTGGTGTTGCTCCAGGTCGTATGTGTTATAATCTATAACAGGGACATTTGCCGGAAACTCCTTGCCCTCGTAATGAAATTCGCCGAAGGAATGGTCCGGCAAGCGGTCGTAATAGGGTATAGGAACAACGTATGCGTTGCAGTCAGGATCCTCATTGGCTGCTCTCCATACACTTTCGAGAGAATCCCACATACTAGCCTTATAGGGCATGAATACTATTTCAAATTTAACCTCTATATCATTTTTGGCGCTGTTTTCCGCCTCGTCGATAGCCTTATCGAGCTGTTGTTTCACTTCGCTTGCGCTGCTGTTGTCAGAAAGATTCATCACAGCTTCATAAAGTGTTTTGCAATAATTCTGCAGAAGCGACACAGTCACAAAATCCTCGCCTTCGGATTCCTCGATAAGCTCTGCTATCTGAAGCGCCGTGTCCTGGCAATCAGCGAGAAGATTTTGCGTATTTTCGTATTCGTTTCTATCAATAAAGCCTTTCGCAATTTCGTGTGCTTCACGTATCGTTTTGAAGATATCAAGAAGATTTTCTTTGGTTGCTTTTCGCATAGCTTCGCTCCTTAACGCTTGAATTTATCTGAAATCATATTTTGCAAAATCATTATAATCGTCGAGATAAGGATAGCTTTCCCTTCTCCAGGCAATGGCCTTTTTAATTATTCTGGCAGGATTACCGGCAATACTGCAGTTGGCGGGGAATTTTTTATTTACAAATGTGTTTGCGCCCACAATGCTGCCATTGCCTATTTCGCATCCGTTCAAAAGGAAAACGCTGTGGCTTAACCACACGTGCTCACCGATCGTGACCGTTTTCCCGTCCTTGCATAAATTCCGGTTGGATTCAATATCAAAAATAGTGTGCGAATTTCCCGCCTTTATTGTTATTGACTGTGACATTATACAGTCTCTGCCAATAATGATCTTGCTGTTCTGAAGAGAACGAATCGATAGGTTGGTGTCTGCGGTGATATCGCTGCCAATATCGAGAACAGATGAATATTTGCTGAATAATTCGGCGCTTCCCGTAAATCTCACATTGCTTCCGATCCTTATCTCAGACATATACGTGGCCATGATCGTCAGATCGTCGAATTTACACTTCTTGTCTATGTACAGCTTTCCGCCATTGAATAATATTATTTTTATGTTATAATTTTCGCCGATGTATTCGTTTCCGTACATATCTTCCGGATAATTCCGACTGCCATCCAGAATAACGGCTTTGCACGGATACCAATAATCGCTGAATTCGTTATAATTGTTGCTTTCCAGATGGGATATAACGTCGTGATATGTGTTTATCATTCCGACATAAACAAAAAAATCATCGCTTTTGATGATATCCTTGTCAAACACAGGCAAGTTGTTGAATAAACGTACATACTGACCGTTTTCGGGCTTTTCCGTTAACCCATCTATATAGCCGACTACATTTATACCATTATGTCTGAAGAATTCCAGAACATAATCGTTTCGTTCAAACGCTCCCCAGATAAGTACCTTATTGCCTTTTTTG
>JAZQEQ010000253.1:0-5539 GCA_045539055.1 Oscillospiraceae bacterium
CAGCTCTCCCAAAGCTCTCGCGAGTGCTTCTGTGTCCATGACGTCGTCTTTTATTGCGCCCGTGAATGCAAGCTTCTGTGCCGCGATCTGATCGTCAAACTTAGGCCAGAGTATGCCGGGCATATCAAGCAGCTCCACGTCCTTGTCGATAGAAACCCACTGCTTTCCGCGGGTAACACCGGGACGGTCGCCTACCTTTGTCTTTTTTGTTTTAGCCATTCTGTTTATGAATGAGCTTTTTCCCACATTAGGAATACCGACTACCATCAGTCTTAATGCCTTGCCAATCATGCCGCGCTTTTTGCGGCGCTCCATAAGGTCTTTGAGCAGCACCTTTACAGCAGGAAGGAATCTGTTGATTCCCTTTCCGCTGCGGCAATCACAGATCAACACCATGATACCCTGCTTTTCATAAAACTGCTTCCAGCGGCTGGTTGCGGCATCGTCTGCATAGTCGCATTTATTCATTATCATAATGCGGGGCTTATCCTTCACAAGCTCGTCTAAGATAGGGTTACGGCTTGATTCGGGAATACGCGCATCAGTGATCTCAACAACGGCATCGACCATCTTCAGATCCGCCTCGATAAGGCGACGGGTCTTGGTCATGTGCCCCGGAAACCACTGGATATTTCCTACTTCACTCATAATAAGCCCATACTGTCAAAAGGCATAAAGCGGAATACCGCCTTGCCCATAATAAGATCTGTATCTACCATACCAACTCGGTAATCACGGCTGTCAGTGGAATTGTTACGGTTGTCGCCCATAACGAATACATATCCCTCAGGAACAGTGTACTCTCTTCCGCTCTCACAGCTCTCGGGAGCTACTGTAAGCTCCTTGATATAATCCTCCTTTAACAGCTCACCGTTACGGTATACCTCGCCTTTCTCAAAGTCAAACCTGAGAGTGTCGCCTGCCACACCGATAACGCGCTTTATGATAGGCTCACCAAAGGTCTTTGCACCTGCGGGTCTGAGCCTGTCAGCCTGAAGAACAACAATATCGCCGCGCTGGGGAGTATAAAAAAGATTGAATGCAATGACGCGATCCTGATGCTGAAGTGTATCGTTCATCGACTTTCCGTCAACAGTAATGGATCTGAAAACGAAGAGATTAAGCGCCAGCATCACCAGCACTGCATACACGAGGCTTCCCGTCCACTCGAGAGCGTCGGCAAAGGGTTTTCTCGGCTTTTCCGCAGAATCGGGGGCATCTTCACCCTTAGGTTCAAACGGAGTGCTCTCGTCAACCGCTTTGATATCCTGTGTAATATCAAGTTCCTTCTTTTCGTTTTCGCTCATAATTCAATCACTTTCTTTCGATATCCACGCTACACCCCCGCCGTAAGCGGGGGTCTACAGCTTGGATTTGGGGGAGTTTAAGCCGCTTTCGGATTAAACTCTGGACTTAACTCTTGCAGCCTTACCAACTCTGTCTCTGAGGTAGTACAGCTTAGCTCTGCGAACCTTACCGTGTCTAACAACCTCAACCTTCTCAACAGAGGGGCAGTGGAGAGGGAATACTCTCTCAACGCCGCAGCCGTGTGCTACACGTCTTACGGTGAATGTCTCGTTGATGCCGCCGTGCTTCTTAGCGATAACTGTACCCTCGAACATCTGGATACGGAACTTATCGCCCTCCTTGATCTTAACGCCTACCTTTACATAGTCGCCGACCTCGATTACGGGGGCCTCTGCCTTCATGCTGCTCTGCTCAATGATCTTTAATGCGTCCATTTTTTCCTCCTAGACTTTTCGGATATTCTTAAGACCGACCTATTCGAGCGATTTTCGCCAAGGGCTTTGCCTTGATCTCAGCGGACTATCCGTTTTAATGTTTGGCTTTATGCCGCGCATTAACACACATTGTATGCCGATTTTTCACAAATGGGCATAGCAACGGATACTAAATGCGATACTATTATAACACTTTTGAAGAAAAAAATCAAGTGTTTTTTCTCAATATTTAATACAAATTTACCTAAAATGAAAGATTTGATATGTACATATCGTCAAATTCGGGTAAAATACTGTCTGTGATGTCCTCAGCCGCACTTATCAGACGCTCAAGCGCCGCTGACACTTCGTCATGTTCCAATACAGCTATCACACCGCTTTCAGAAGCATTACGGCTGAATTTCGCTTTTGATTCCAGTTCTGCGGGAATTGAACCAAGCTCAACAAGTCGCTTGAATCCGTTACAAGCAAACACCTCGCCTGTAAGATATACCGCGTTCGGCTCTCCGCATTTTGCTATAAAGCAACGCATTGCTGCCGCAAGCTTTGCTTTATCAGACTGGATAGCACGGATATCACGCTGAGAGATGTAGTAATCCTCGCCGATGTAGAACTGATCGCGGTCAGTCATTATGCCATCCTCGTCAAGGATACCCCTTTCCAGCATAATGCCTACGACATCAAAAGCGGCGGACGGGGCAATTCCCATACTATCACAATCACCTGTAACGCAATAGCTTACTGTGCCGTTATCCTCGCGGCTGACCTCATCGATCGCGCCAAACTCACAGCGCATTCCGCTTTCAAGCGCAGACCCGTCAAATGCTCCCATAAGTGGTATAGAGGCAAGCTTAAAAGCACCATCAGAGTAAAAAGCGAGGTTCAGCGTCTTCCCTAACTGCACGGCGAGCGTACCCTCGGCAAAATTTATCGTTGCTAAGAAGGCTGCAAAAGAGCTGTCCGCATAAGCACTGACAAACGGCAGCACCACAATATCTGTATCAGGACGCAGGAACATATCGGTCGGGTCGAGCTGCTCCTCCACCTCAGCTGCAATGTGGATAGGAGCACATACACCTATTTTCTGCAAAGCAGAGGCAGGTATCCCATACTCGCGCATAGCAAGGAAAACAAGCTTAGATAATTCTGATGCCGCGTTTTCAGGCGCAATATCTTCCGTAAAAGCAACTGAACGCGCGACCATTGCTGACATTGTGATATCATAGAAAGCTGCAGTGATGAGATTTTTTGAGATCTCACACGCCAGAACAACGGAACGGCTGTATTCGTCCCTGTACTTTTCATGGTGAACAAATGGCTGAGTCATAATTACTCCTTACATTTTAAAATATACATATATAATATACCATATTTCCAAATAAAAAACAAACCCTATTTTACACAATATCAAATAAATTTTCAAAACTTATTGAAATCCGACATTCAATTTGATATAATAGTTTTAGTTTAAATAAAGAAAGGTGATCAGCTTGAATCAGAAATTCAATCATTTAATCGACACCGAGGACTATTCTGTTCATCAATGGAACGCTATGGTGCGCCTCGCTCAGGACATTATGCGCCGCCCTGAGAGCTATGCAGAAAAATGCAAGGGCAAGATCATGGCGACTTTGTTCTATGAGCCGTCTACCAGAACACAGATGAGCTTTCAGACAGCCATGATACGTCTTGGCGGCAGTATAATAGGCTTTGACAATCCCGGAAACTCCTCGGTTGCCAAGGGCGAGAACCTTAAAGACACAATAAAGATCGTCAGCAATTACGCTGATATCCTTGTTATGCGTCACACGCAGGAGGGTTCTGCAAAGGCTGCGGCGCTCAATGCTGAATGTCCTGTAATTAACGCAGGCGACGGCGGTCACCTCCACCCTACTCAGACGCTTACCGATCTGCTGACGCTTCAATCCGAGATCGGCAGACTGGACGACCTCACGATCGGTCTTTGCGGCGATCTCAAGTACGGACGCACAGTACACTCCCTTGTAAAGACACTGTCCTGCTACAAGAACAACAAGTTCGTGCTTATCTCCACCCCCAGCCTTGCACTGCCCTCCTACATCAAGGATGTGCTGTTGGCGCGCGGCTGTGAGTTCAAGGAAGTCAAGACTATCGACGAGGCTATCCCCGAGCTTGATATGCTGTATATGACAAGAATACAGCGCGAGCGTTTTGAGAGTGCCGAAGAATACGAGAAGCAGAAGGACGTATATCGTCTTACCAAAGAAAAAATGGCACTTGCCAAAAGCGATATGATCGTTATGCATCCGCTTCCCCGTGTTAATGAGATAGACGTTGAGGTTGATGATGATCCTCGTGCCGCTTATTTCAAGCAGGCAAATTACGGAATGTATGTAAGAATGGCGTTGATACTCTCTACTCTCAATAACGAGCTGCGCCCCAATCCCCTGCTTTCGGGAGATATCCACAAGAACGTCTGCTGTACTAATCCGAAATGCGTTACACAGACAGAGCTTTATCTGCCAAAGAGCTTCAAGACATATGGCGATATACTGATCTGTGAATACTGCGACGAAAGAATTCTGACATAACAAACAGGTCCCTCCGAAATGAGGGACCTTATTTTATGTATTGTATTTATAATAAAGCTGAGGGATATAAGGATCCGAATTCTTATTCTCCATAATACATTTACGGCTGTTCAACTGACCTGTGCGCACGAAAGCATGATGTTTAAACAAGGATATGGCGAGAAAATCAGCATTATAGAGCTCCGCAATTATCGGCAGCTCAGTTTCGCTCATACACCGCCGCAATATTGACGAACCTATTCCTCGTCCACGAAAATGCTTGAACACATAAAGATCTTCAAGGCGCATCTTACCGTTTTCTTCATGGAAATAGAAATACGCGGCTTTTTCACCCCAATACTTCACAAGCGTGTAATCGGAAATGTGAGCCTTGAGCCGCTTATAGATACAAGTAAGCTCCGGTTCAATATCATTTTCATAGGGCTGATTAGTTACAACAGCTTCTTTTAACCGAAAATAAAGCTCTTCTATATCTTCAACCGAGGCTCGCACAAATTTCAATTCCATTTATACACTCCATAAACAGCAACGGCTGCGCAAAAGCACAGCCGTCTTTTATTAACCGAGTACGCTGAGCAGTACGCCTGCTGCAACAGCAGAACCGATAACACCTGCAACGTTGGGACCCATAGCGTGCATGAGCAGGAAGTTGGAGGGATTTGTTTCCTGTCCGACCTTCTGAGATACACGAGCCGCCATAGGAACCGCAGATACACCCGCAGAACCGATGAGGGGGTTGATCTTGCCGCGGGAGATGACATACATCAGCTTACCGAGCAGTACACCGCAGGCTGTACCGATACAGAATGCGATAAGACCAAGAGCAATGATAAACAGTGTCTTGGGGTTGAGGAAGTTACCTGCAACTGCAGTAGCACCAACTGTAACACCGAGGAAGATGGTGATGATATTCATAAGCTCGTTCTGTGCTGTCTTTACAAGACGATCGCAGACGCCGCTCTCCTTCATCAGGTTGCCGAGCATCAGCATACCAACAAGAGTACCTGCATCGGGAATGATGAGAGAAACTATTATCGTAACAGCAATAGAGAATATTACCTTCTCCATCTTGGATACCTGACGGAGCTGACCCATCTTTACGGAACGCTCCTTCTCTGTTGTGAGCAGCTTCATGATAGGAGGCTGGATAACAGGAACCAGTGCCATGTATGAATATGCAGCTACTGCGATAGGTCCCAGCAGGTGATCTGCCAGTTTACCTGTAAG
>JAZQEQ010000254.1:0-2415 GCA_045539055.1 Oscillospiraceae bacterium
GCTATCTTCACCAGTGGTCTTGACAGCTTTGACAAGGCTTACGAAGAGGGTCTTATTGACGGTGTTTTTGGCACTAACCTTACTTATCGTACACCTGAACTGCTTAAGAGAGAGTGGTTCAAGGAGGTTGATGTAGCTAAGTATATCGCTTACTTCATTGCATCTATCAACCACGACACTTCTATCAGCAACGTTATCGATCCCCACGCTAAGATCAAGGCACTTCTTAAGGAGCACAGAGGATTATAATTATGCCTTTAGCAGACAGAATTCGCCCCACCACATTAAACGATGTAGTGGGGCAATCCCATTTAATTGGCGACAACAAACCGCTTTCCCGTGTGATTGAGTCGGGGAAGATCCCGAATATGATTTTCTACGGACCTTCAGGTGTAGGTAAGACCACTATCGCGCGTATCATCGCGGAGTCGGCAAATATGCGCCTTCATAAGCTTAATGGTACATCTGCATCCACCGCCGATATCAAGAGTATCGTTTCTGAGATCGATACTTTTTTCGGTAGCAATGGAATACTGCTTTATCTGGATGAGATCCAGTATCTTAACAAAAAGCAGCAGCAGAGCCTTCTTGAATACATTGAGGACGGTAGTATCACGCTTATTGCATCTACGACAGAAAATCCTTATTTTTATGTATACAATGCTATTCTTTCGCGCAGCACAGTATTTGAATTCAAGCCCGTATCTCCTGAGGAGCTTGAAAAAGCTATACGGAGAGGTTTTGATGTGCTTTCTAAGGAAAACAACATCGAATACAAGCTTGACGACGAGGCTGTAAAGTATATAAGTCGCGGTTGCGGGGGAGATGTCAGAAAATCTCTCAATACTGTCGAATTGTGTGCTCTGACAGCTTCGAATGGAGAGATAACGTTTGATCTTGCGCAGGAGCTTACACAGCGAAGCAATATGCGTTATGACCGTGATGGAGATCAGCATTATGATCTACTTTCGGCTTTGCAGAAGTCGATACGAGGCTCCGATGAGAATGCTGCAATACATTACGCGGCCAGACTTATAGCTGCCGGAGATATCATTTCTTTATCACGACGTCTGCTTGTGATTGCAAGCGAAGATATCGGACTTGCTTATCCACAGGCTGTTTCTATTGTAAAAGCGTGCGTTGACAGTGCGATGCAACTGGGACTTCCCGAAGCGCGTATACCATTGGCTGAGGCGGTCATATTGCTTGCTACCGCACCGAAGTCTAATAGTGCTTATATGGCGATGGCTGCTGCAATGGCCGATATTGAGAACGGGGAAGTGGGTGACTTTCCTCGTCACCTGCAGAACGAGCATTGCGACGGTATTGACGCAAAGATCAAGGGTCAGCACTACCTGTATCCGCACGACTATCCTAACCACTGGGTCGAACAGCAGTATCTTCCTGATGCTCTTAAAGATCGTGTTTATTATGAATATGGTGATAATAAGCATGAGAAAGGTGCCCAGGAGTACTGGAAGAAGATCAAAAATCAGTCCTGATCATCTTTTGAGCATTTTCGCCTGAATAAACCCAGCTGTCTATGTGATCTGAATTTATATAATAATCAAGCTCATTGCTAGTGTATGTGTTTTCCGATGCGTTCACGATGATGAGCTTGATTTTCATTTTATCGGGAATTATAGCTTTTATGTATACACTCACATGTGAATTTACTTTAATTCCGGTTCGTGGCTCAGCAAGTCCCGCAAGATTCGGTGTCAACTCAACAAAGATGCCATATTCTTCAATAGAGCGTACTATTCCTGTAACAGTTTCTCCTTGTTCAAATCTGGATGCATTTTCTTCCCAAGTGCCTAAAAGCTCCTTATGAGTAAGACAGATGCGATTCTCATCTACGCTTTTGACGATTGCTTTGATCTTCTGACCAATATAGAACCTGTCGGACGGGTGAGATATTCTTGATACTGAGATAAGATCTATCGGAATAAGAGAGGGAAGACCACAGCCGATATCAACGAAGCTTCCGAATTGTTCTAAGTGCGTTACAGCGGCGGTGATTACATCACCGCTTTTAAGTTTGCTGATATAATTTTCAATGCATTCAAGCTGCGCGTTTTTTCGTGATAATAACGCGTAGAGATTATCATTTTCGTCACGCCTGAAATCGGTTACTTTAAAGCAAACAGGCTTATTTACGCGCGAGATGAGCGCTATATCCTTTGTAGAACCGTCAGATATACCGATAGCGCCTTCTTCACGCGGAATTACGCCACGCATACAGCCGAGATCGACTATCAGATTATGCTTGCTATCACAGATGATACATGGAGCTTCGATTATATTTCCGTTGTTCATACAATCTAATAAGGAAAAATATGATCTCAGGCAACTTTGATTTTCTTTTGAGTTCAATAAAAAACCTTCAGGTAGATATTCAGCCATTTTGTACCT
>JAZQEQ010000255.1:0-2871 GCA_045539055.1 Oscillospiraceae bacterium
TAGCACTCAACATCTCTGAGTGCTAAATATAATTTAACACGTTTTTACCGAATTGTCAAGGGGTTTTTTAAAAAAACACGAAAACTCGTCACTTTTTTTAATAATTCTATGCCACAAGTTTGATTTTTGTATAAATTACACCTTAAGTATCTGCACAATATCCTCAAATAAACGATTCCCCTGAATCAATATCAGGGGAATCATATTTATTCTATCGTACCAAGCACCTTGTCACAGAACTTTATCATCTTATCGATCGATTTTTCTCTTCGCGTTACAAAGTCCCTTATACACTGGATACTTGCGTAGCCGCCGTTTACAGCGCCCTGTGTGTCACCTGTTTCGGGATAACGCTCGAAAAACTGATCGTACAACGGAGCGTAGATATCCTGAAACTCCTGAAGCTTGTCAAGCGCGATCTGTTTCTCAAACAAGCCGCCAGAAAGTCCCGACAGCCTGTCGTAGAACTCCAGTCTGAAGCCGTCATTCGTCATAAGGTACGCAAAGCACAGCACCGCAGGATTTTCCGTATTCATATCAAGCAGTCCGTTAGGTCTGTAATTATCCTCCTTGATAGTGTTTGCGCCTGCGTCACCACCGCCGCTTACTCCGCCGAATTCAACATCATAGATCATGAATCGCCATCTGCCGTCGGCATATTCGTTTGAGGCATCGGTATTGATCGTGCGCCACATGGACCAGTTCTTGCCCGGCCAGTCCCACTTGTTGTTTATCCAGCACTGAACCGCAAAATAGTCCATAACCGACTCAGGGTCTACGAGCTTTATGAATTCCTCGTAATCCTTGTCGGACTTTAAGTCCGTGTGATCATTGAAGAACGCAATGAGCTCGCCGAAATAGTAAGCATCATTTAATGCCTGGGGATCCATATCCTCCAGGAATTCTTCAAATTCATCATCGGTTTTGAATTTCTTGCGTATCTTCAGGAACTCGGTCATTTCATCTGTATAATATGCGCCGTCATCACCCACAGGTGCCTCACCCTCATCAAGCTTGTAACCAAGCGCGTACGTTTCCGCGTCGCCCTTGTATATCACCACATCGTCCTTATTTACGCCGTGATGATCCTCCATGAAGTCATCCGTGAAGTCCTCCTCCAGAACATACACCCCCCAGTACTCGCCGTTGAGATACACAACACAAGGACGCGCACGCTTTGTATCGCACGCAGTGTCCTTTGCAAGCTGCTGCCAGTAGGTGTCGTTAAACTTTGACGTGAACGCGCAGTTTCCGCCTGCACGAAGCACAAGGGTCTTGAATTTATCCAGCACCTCGCCATTTTCGTCAAGGCACTCGTCGCCAAAGACCTCATATCGGAAGTTTTTATCGCCGTATTCGCTTCTTGCGTACAGGCGCAGACCCTTCTGGATATCAGAACGCGAATAGTTGCCCTGTACCCTTATTCCACAAGCCTGACTAAGCACAGCTTCGACGCCGTCGGGCGAAAATTCGAACATGGTCATGTAAGCTTCGCGCTCCCACACCCTGCCGCGCTGCTTGTAATTTGCGTCAAGCTGACGCGCTGTTTCACCATCACGGATGCGCGGTGTGTCCTGAAGATATGTTTCGAGCGCTTCCTCAAAGATGTCGCCCTTTACATAAATTCCCTTTTCACTGTCAAAAAGGTCGTCATAATTCATCGAAATGCTGATGACAGCAAGCTCCTCGCCTGCTGCGGCGCAGCTTTCGGCAAGGCCCTCTATATGCTCCTCGGGAGTGCCTATAAAGTAGGTAGCCGCCGTTTCACCAAGGAAGCTGCCGTCCCCGCCCTTTACTGCTGCGCGGATGACAGTGCATTTATCAACATCCTCATCATCGGGAGCAGATATCTCACAGACGAAATCATTACGCTCCTTGTTAGGCGAGTTGTAGCTTCCCGCAAAAAGCACGGGGTCAACTGCGGAGACCACATTCTTATCGCCCTTGCGGTCAGTTATCTCAACGGGCTCGCTGTAGAGCAGAGCCGTATCGCTTGTCGTAGGGTCGCTGCCGTCAAGGGTATAGTATATCTCACCGTCAGACAGCGCGGACAATTCAAGACTGAACTGCTCGGGATAGATACCGCTTTCATGTGAAAGACCAACCGAAGCAGCAAGCGGCTCGGGAGCGACCTCCTCAGCAACAGGCTCTGTGGTCTGCACATTCGCTGCGGTGGTCGTGGTCTGTGCGGTCAAAGCAGAGGTCTGCTCTGTCGGCGCGGATGTACTGTTCTGCTGTGAGCTTTCAGTATTTCCCGCGCAGGAACTCAGCATAAGCACAGAAAGAAGTATTGCAGTTATATTTACCGTTCTCTTTTTCATATCCATCACCAATTACAGCTCTTCCTTTAGATCAGGAACAAGACCTATGCTCACCGTGAGATTGCCGTTTCTGCAGCGCAGCTTATCAAGCATCGCCTTTTCCGATACGTCTTTTTTAAGCTGTATATTATATGTAAGCTCGTACATCGTGCCCATGCGGATCGTCCTTACACGCTGCGCCTTGCAGCTTGTGGTGAACTCCTCGAAAACATCATCGAAAGCGCCGCTGTAATCCATATCTTCGGGGATGACGATCTTGAGCTGACGGACATCACCGCCTGAGCCGATCTTCATCAGACGCTCACCCGCAACGATCACGATGCCGATGATAAGGCTGAACAGCAGACCATAACCGAGGTAGCCCATACCTGTAATAAGTCCCGATGCCATACCAAAGAACAGTACGCAGATATCGCGCGAGCTGCCCGGGATGGAACGAAAACGCACAAGGCTGAACGCGCCCATAACGGCGACACCCGTTCCCAGATTCCCGTTTACCACGCAGATAATCACCTGAACAACCATCGGCATCAATACCAGCGTCACCGCA
>JAZQEQ010000256.1:0-2061 GCA_045539055.1 Oscillospiraceae bacterium
TTGATATGACCTCCAGCATGCTTGAGCAGTTCATTAAGAAGGCACTCAAGGGCAGAGGCAAGGCGCGTGTTATCATCTGCATCCCCTCGGGTGTCACAGAGGTTGAGCGCCGCGCAGTTAAGGAAGCTGCCCAGAACGCAGGCGCAAAGCGCGTTTCCATCATCGAGGAGCCTATGGCTGCGGCTATCGGCGCAGGTCTGCCTGTTGCAGAGCCTGTCGGCAGCATGATCGTTGATATCGGCGGCGGCACAAGCGAGGTCGCTATCATCTCCCTCGGCGGTATAGTAACAGCACGTTCCGAGCGTGTCGCAGGCGATGATTTCGATGCTGCTATCATCAACTACATCAAGAAGAAGTATAATCTGCTTATCGGTGAAAGAACAGCAGAGAATATAAAGACAGGTATCGGTTCTGCATACAAGACCGATGAGAATGAGCCTGTAATGGATATCAAGGGCAGAAACCTGCTGAACGGCCTGCCCGAGAATATCACAGTAACAAGCGAGGAGATCCGTGAGGCTATCTCCGAGCCCCTCTCCCACGTTATTGAGGCTATCAAGACAACTCTTGAAAAGACTCCTCCCGAGCTTGCTGCCGACATTATCGAGTCCGGTATCATGCTTGCAGGCGGTGGCGCACTGCTGAGAGGACTGGATATGCTCATCCATGCAGAAACAGGTATGCCCGTAAAGATCGCGGAGCATCCTCTGGACTGCGTTGCTGACGGTACCGGTAAGGTGCTTGAGAATATCGACAAGCTTGAGGATGTACTGAGCGAAGACGAGTCTATGTATTGATATATGATATAATGTGCGCGGCGGGCTGACCGCTGCGCCTTTATGCATTTTAGGAAACGGATACGGGGGATTGAGATGAAGGAGTTTTTCCACAGCGTCAGATTTAAGATCCTTATATGTATAGCTGCCCTGCTTTTAGGTCTTATGACCTATGTTGCAGTATCGGGCGGCTTTCAGACTGTACCCGAGCAGATCATCTCGACTGTTACCTCTCCCTTTGTAAGCGCAGCAAATGCTATTTCCGAGGGCGTCGGCGGGTTTATCGACAAGCTTGTCAATGCGGACTCGTACAAGGCCGAAAATGAAGATCTGAAGGCTCAGCTCAGCGAGATGTACAAAAACACGATGGATTACGAGGCTTTGCAGGAGGAAAACCGGCTTCTGCGCGAGATGCTGGGGCTTAAGGAGGAGAATGACTCCTTTGTTTTCTCAGATCCGTGCGATGTAGTTGCGCGTAACGCAAACGATATGTACGGCGGGTTTACCATCAATCGCGGCAGTAACGACGGACTTTCACTTAACGATCCTGTAATAACCTCGATAGGTCTTATCGGCAGGGTAACTGAGATAGCACCAAGCTATTCAAGGGTATCCACGATACTTTCGCCTCAGGTGACAGTAGGTGTGCTGTCTGTGAGAAGTAAGGCGACAGGTGTTCTGGAAAACGATCTGGAAAGTGCCGAAAAGGGACTTTGCCTGATAAGCAATATACTTAAAGACGCTGATATAAAGGCTGGCGACGTTGTCGTGACCTCGGGTAACAGCGGACTTTTCCCCGAGGGCATCGTTGTCGGCACTGTTACTGAGGTTTACGACGACCCTAACGGACTATCAAAGCACGCACTCATCAAGCCGTCGGTGGACTGCTTTGATGTAACAGCGGTCTTTGCTGTGGTCGGCTTTGACGGTAAGGGCTTATCCTTTGATACAGACGAATAACAGGTAAAAAATATGATGAAAACTATTTCAAAAAGCAAGGCGCGGTCGCGCAAAATGATGCTGCGCGGATTTCTGCGCTGGTTTCTGTACGCGGCAGTCTTGCTTTTCTTTTATATGTGGCAGGCAAATCCCATGATAAAGGGCTTCTGCCCGCTGCTGATGATACCTCTTGCAACTGCTGTCGCTATGCGAGAGGGCGAGCTTGCGGCAGGTGTTTTCGGGGCAGTATGCGGACTTATGATAGACATGGCGAGCGGCACTATCCTCGGCTTTTCTTCGTTGTGGCTGCTTGTGTCTTGTCCCGTTATATCACTTTTGTCCTACT
>JAZQEQ010000257.1:0-3593 GCA_045539055.1 Oscillospiraceae bacterium
ACATGGCTACGATCCGACTTCGTCCCTGAAGCTTGCGCTCATTGCAGAGAGCTTGTCGGCAGAAACCTTTTCAAGCTTGCCGTCCTTCATCACACAAAGACCGTCAAGTGCATTTATCGCAGATACGATAGCGTCACGGGATGCCCCCTTGTCAACGCCGAACGCCGTGCAGATGCGCTGGAGCAGCTTGTCTGCGAACTCTGCAAGATGCTTTGCGGTGCTTATCTTCTCTGTTCCGAAAGCAGCATAGTCACCCTTGAACTTCTTTATAAGATCAAAGCAGCTGTCGACCTCTCCCGCATAGCTTACAACGTATTTCAGATCATCAAATACGTTTGCGATACGCTCGCCCTTATCCTCTATATCAAGCAGGATATTTCTTGCAGGCAGTCCCTCGGGGAAAGCGGAAGCGATACTGCCGTACAGCACCTTGTCAAGCACGACGGAATCAAACTGCTTGTTCTTGTCGCGGAAGATAACGAACTTTCTCTCAGCCTCATTCTTCGCGCCGTGGCGGGTCATTCTTCTTTCAAGAAGTGCCGCAGAGGTGGGAAGCTCGTAATTTATGATGTAGTCAACGCGGTCAAGCGCATCGCCAACCGCACCGATGCTGTCAACACCGAGAACTACCTTGGGATATGTAGTGGAATCGTCAACGCGGAACTTTCTGATGATGTCCTCGTTGCTGAAAAGCTCACCCATGGCAGCCTTTACGATGCTGCTGCCATATACGCAGCTGATAGCCTTTCTCAGATAATCGATCGTATCCTTTTCACAGCAGTATACGATCGCGCGCTTGTTTTCGCCGAGTATCTCGTCCAGCAGCTTAAGGAAGCTGTCAAGCTTTGTATCGAAAGCTCTCAGATCCTCAACATCGGAACGGGTATAGGATATCTTCTGATATGTGCTCTTAAGAGTTTCACAGTCATAGTCCTCATAAATATTACCGCCGTATTTGTATACAGGCAGACCCGATCTCAGGTCGATCCTGCGGCGCAGACCATTCAGCTTCTCCTCCTCAAACTCATAGTCGCGGAACACGATGTTGCGCTTTATGCTGCCGTCATAAACGCGCGCGTCAAAGTATCTCGAAACAGGAACGTCAACGTCAAGCTTTGCGCAATCCTCTGCAAACTCAATATTGTCAGCCTCTGCTGCAAGCGCAGGGTCGATAAGAACGGACTTTATAAGCTCAGCCAGCGCAGCCTTGTCCTCTGCCTTTTTCGCAGGTGTCGGAGCAACGATCAGCAGCTTTTCAGCCTTCCACGGGAGCTGCTCCTTGTAGAAAGCATAGTCGGGCGCACCTGCACTCTGCTCCTCATCAATAACGATAAGATCCCACTCAAATCCCTTGGGAGCCTTTGCCTTGAGACCGTTAGCCTTTGAAAGGGCATCAGACGACATCAGGAACAGGTTGGGGCAGTTCTGAGAGAAGAACACCAGCGCGTTTGAAGCACCTGTGATGATCTTGAAATCAGCGCCTATGCCTGTCATAAGTATTCTATACCAGCCGTAAAGCTCTGTATTTGATGTAATAAGAAGTATATTCGGACTTTCCTTTTCAGCCAGCACGTCATAGATGCAAAGACCCGCCTTTGTCAGCTTTTCCGAGCCGAACTCATTCGCCATGATCGAAAAGCCGAACTTGCGCAGCTTTTCAGCAGGCGCAACATTTGCAGCGGACAGATCCATGCCGCCCAGAGGAATCCATTTCAAACTATTGCCACTCACTAAGCGCACCTCCGTAAAACGGTTTTTTGGCAATGGCACCGAAGTATTCCTGAAAAAGGGTATACTTCACCCATTACAGCCTATATACCATTATACAACAATTATCACAAATTTACAAGTTAAAGATGGCAGTTTGCCGTTAGAAATCACTAGGGGCAATTTTGTTGAAATTGCACAAATAAAATGCTTTGTGTAATGCTTTACTTTTTGCGAAATAAATGATACAATATCTAGTAAGCGCATCTGCGCAGCTATTTTTTAAATTGAGAGGACAATAAAGATGACAGAATTAGAATTAAAACAGGCAATATGCGATGTAGGACACAAGCTGTGGCAGCTCGGTATGGTTGCCGCAAACGACGGTAATATCTCTGTAAGACTTCCCGACGGAAACTTCCTTGTTACCCCCACAGGCACAAGCAAGGCAAGCCTTACTCCCGAAATGATCATCAAGATGAACGCTAACAACGAGGTAGTCGAGGAGGCTCCCGGCTACAAGCCCACATCTGAGTTCAAGGTGCACCTGCGCTGCTACGAGGCTCGTCCCGAGGTAAACGCAGTCGTACACGCCCACCCTCCGACAGCAACAGGCTTTGCTATCGCGCATATCCCGCTTGACGACTACACCATGCCCGAGGCTATCATCTTCCTCGGCTGCGTACCGATAGCACCCTATGACACTCCCGGCTCTCAGGGCGTTGCAGACAGCATCATCCCGTTCCTTGCGAACCACGATACACTGCTGCTTGAGAACCACGGTGCTCTTACCGTTGGTATCGATATTACTCAGGCATACTACCGCATGGAAACACTTGAGCACTTTGCAAAGGTGAGCCTTGTTGCACGTCAGCTCGGCGGCGCAAAGGACCTGCCCATGGACAAGATCGAGGAGTGCTGCGAGATAGGAAAGAGCTTCCCCATCCGCCACCCCGGATACAGAAAGTACCACTGATAATGTACATACGCCGATAATTATGAGGTAATTTATGTCCAAGACAATTCTTGTATTCGACTTCGGCGCATCAAGCGCCAGAGCCATGTTCTGCAAGCACGAGGAAGGCAGGATCTCCCTTGAGGAGATACACCGCTTTGAGAACCGCCCCGTTACCGAGGGCGGACATCTCCGCTGGGATATCGACGAGCTGTGGGAGCAGATGAAGATCGCGATAAGCTTCGGTGTGTTCAACGGCGGCTTTGACGCCATCAGCATCGACACATGGGGCGTTGATTTCGGACTTATCGGACAGAACGGTGAGCTTCTCGAAAAGCCCGTGCACTACCGCGACGAACGCACCAACGGTATGCCCGAGGAGGTGTACGAGAAGTTCCCGCCTGAGGAGCTTTTCGCAAAGAGCGGCATCCAGCCGATGAACATCAACACCATCTTCCAGCTGCATTACCTCGCACAGCACGAGCGAAACTCCATCTTCCGCGCAGAAAAGCTGCTGATGATGCCCGACCTGTTCGCGTATCTGCTTACAGGCAAGGCAAGATCCGAATTTACCGAGGCGACCACCTCGCAGCTTATCGATCAGAAAGCAAAGGGCTGGAACCTGAAGCTTATCGAGGGTCTTGAGCTGCCGAAGCGCATCTTCTGCCCGCTCATCCACCCGGGCGAGGTCTACGGAACATTAAAACAGGAGCTTTGCGACGAGTTCCGTATCGAGCCTGTTCCCGTGTACGCGTGCTGCTCACACGATACCGCATCCGCAGTGCTTGCTGTGCCGTCCACTGACGAGCATTTCGCATTCTTAAGCTGCGGCACATGGACGCTGTTCGGCACAGAGCTTAAGCGTCCCATCGTCACCGAAGAAGCAATGAAAATGGGACTCACAAACGAGGGCGGCTACGGCGGAACGACT
>JAZQEQ010000258.1:0-12022 GCA_045539055.1 Oscillospiraceae bacterium
GTATAACAGATGACAAACCGAGCTTACGTTTGCTCGGCGTCGGCAGCTTAGTGCCGATACTAATTTTTGAATAACGGAGGAATTTTACAATGGCAGTTAATCGCGATCCTATCTTAAAGAGATGCCGTGCGCTCGATCTGAGCCCCGCAGTTCTCGGTTATGATAAGAAGTCCAACAGAAACCCTGGTGGCAACAGAAGAAAGAAGGAGTCCGAGTACGGAATGCAGCTCAAGGAGAAGCAGAAGCTGAAGTTCGTTTACGGCGTTTCCGAGAAGCAGTTCTACCACTACTATGAGCTCGCTACAAAGATGGAAGGCATCGCCGGTGAGAACCTCATCAAGCTCCTCGAGTCCCGTCTTGACAATGTTGCTTTCAGAATGGGTCTTGCTTGCACACGCCGCGAGGCTAGACAGCTGGTTTCCCACGGTCATTTCTGTGTGAACGGTAAGAGAATCGATATCCCCTCCTACAGAGTTAAGGTTGGCGATGTTATCTCTCTGAGAGAAAACAGCAAGAAGAGCAAGAAGTTTGAGCAGGTTGCAGAGGTTGCAGGCGGCAGAATCACTCCCCTGTGGCTCGAAGTTAACAAGGAAGCAAGCACCGCAAAGGTACTCCGTGCTTTCCAGCGTGAGGAACTCGATTTCGAGATCGCTGAGCACTTAATTATCGAGTTGTATTCTAAATAATAGCTTAGTAGCATACAGATATTTAGTGCAGTTATTTTTAATTCATGATCTGCTCCCGCTGTTTAAATTCCGCGGACTGTGCCAATACTTGATAGTAAAGGCACAGGCAGAGTGTGATTTAAAATTAACAGCGAATACGACAATAAGCACAGGATAATTAACAGACGAGAACTTGTGGAGGGTTACCATGCTTGAAAAAATCGAAAAGCTCAATATTGAGACCTCTAAATTAAGGTCCGACGGAACTTATGGAATGTTCGTTCTGGAGCCGCTCCAGAGCGGATACGGAAACACCTTAGGCAACAGCCTGAGAAGGGTTTTACTCTCCTCTTTACCGGGTGTTGCTGCTACATCTGTCAAGATCGACGGTGTTCAGCATGAATTTTCGACTATTCCCGGAGTTAAAGAAGATGTTACAGAAATAATCCTCAACATCAAGGGACTCAGAGCAAAGATGTACGGCGAGGCTCCCAAGACCATCTACATCGAAGCTGAGGGCGAGGGCGAAGTTACTGCCGGTGATATCAAGACCGACAGTGAGGTCGAGATCCTTGACCCCGGTATGCACATCGCTACACTCAGCGCAGGTGCAAAGCTGTACATGGACATTTCACTTGACAGAGGAAGAGGCTATGTTTCTGCTGAGCAGAATAAGGAGCAGCTTCAGCCTGTTATCGGCGTTATTCCGATCGACAGCATCTACACTCCCGTACTCAAGTGCAATTACACAGTAGAAAACACACGTGTTGGTCAGAGAACCGACTATGAGAAGCTCATAATCGAGATCTGGACTGACGGTACTATCTCCGCTAAGGAGGCTGTTTCCTACGCAGCAAAGATCCTTATCGAAAGACTGAAGCTCTTCGCTGAGCTCTCCGATGATTCGGAGCAGCCTGAGCTGATGGTAGAGAAGGAAGAGAACCGCAAGGACAAGCTGCTCGAGATGACTATCGAAGAGCTTGAGCTTTCTGTTCGTTCCTTCAACTGCCTGAAGAGAGCAGGTATCAACACCGTTGACGACCTCATCAACAAGTCCCCCGAGGACATGATGAAGGTTAGAAACCTCGGTAAGAAGTCCTTCGACGAGGTAAAGGCTAAGCTCAATTCCCTTGGATTTGACTTAACACCATCTGAAGATAGCAACTGATTTACGGTTGGCAAATAAAACCGAATTCCTATTGAAAGGAGAATAAAAATGCCAGGTACAAGAAAGCTGGGCAGACCCAGCGACCACAGAAAAGCAATGCTCAGAGGCATGGTAACATATCTGCTGGAGAACGGCAAGATTGAGACCACTGTTACTCGTGCAAAGGAAGTTCGCGCAGAGGCTGAGAAGATGATCACCCTCGGCAAGGCTAACACACTGCACACAAAGCGCCAGGTTCTTTCCTACGTTACTAAGGAAGATGTTGCGAAGAAGGTATTCGACGAGATCGCTCCTAAGTACGCAGACAAGAACGGCGGTTACACAAGAATCTACAAGATCGGCCCTCGCCGCGGCGACGCAGCTGAGATGGCTATCATTGAGCTTGTTTAATTAAAGCTAAGAAATCCCTCCGAATCTCGGAGGGATTTTTGTTTTGTTGACTTTTAACGACACAGTTGATATAATAAATAGGAAAAGGTGGTGTTGATATGGAGCTTAGAGAGTTTGGCATTAAGGATATAAATGAAATAAAGCAGCTGTTCTACGATATTTTTACAAACGAACCATGGAATGACGACTGGAGCGATGAAACACAGCTTCACGAATATATTACTGACCTCATCGGCAACAGAAATTCTCTGTCACTGGGACTGTATGAGGGCGATGAGCTTATAGGATTGTCGCTTGGCAGCATTATGCATTGGTATACAGGCACAGAGTACTATATTTTTGAGTTCTGCATAAAGACCGAAAAGCAAGGAAAGGGTGCTGGAACGGCATTCCTGAAGGAAGTGGAGGAATTTGCAAAAAGCAAACAGATAACGCATATATTCCTGCAGACGGAGCGCACTGTGCCGGCATATGAGTTCTATCAAAAAAACGGATTCACTGAACTCGAAGATCACGTTTCGCTTTATAAATACTTTTGATGTCAGGAGCACATATGGATACAATCTATCTCTCCGACGGACGTGAGATAAAATACGAACTTTCCCGAAAGCGTGTGAAGAATGTCAACATGCGCGTAAAATCCGACGGAGTAGTATACGTTTCGGCAAGCACGCGCGTCAGCGTGAAGCGCATCGAGGAGATACTTGCGGAGCGCGCGGAGTTTATATTCAGGGCGGCAGAGCAGCTTAAAAGCCGCGAGGAGCGCAGCGAGATAACGTCAGAGAAGCTTCGTTGGCTTGGAAAAGAATACCCTGTAAGAGTGATACGAAACCATGCTGAACGTGTGGCTTTAGAGGAGAACGAGCTCCGCGTATTTACGACCCACCCCGAGGCAGCACAGGAGATGCTTACCAAGTGGGTAGGCGAGCGATTTGCGGAGCTTATAGAGCAGCTCAACACCGAGGTACGCGAGGCTTTGCAGGCAGCAGGACTTACACCGCCGCCGACACGCATTTCAATAAAGGACATGAAAACGCGCTGGGGAAGCTGCTCTTACACGCGCGGACATATTTCGATAAACGTGCGGCTTATGGCTTACCCGCGCGAAACAGTGCTGTCGGTAATGTGGCACGAGTACGCGCATTATTGGCACCACGACCATTCAGCGAGATTTTACGCCTTTGTAGAGGGTTTTTATCCTGAATACAGAAAGTGGAACGGGCTATTGAAGTAAGATGAACAGGAGGCATTTATGTTCTGGGAAAAATACGACGAGTTTCTCACCGAATTTGGCAAGGGCAGAAAAATGGTGCTTGCGACTTCGCTTGATGACAGGGTCTCCTCGCGGATGATGAGCGTTGTGCTGATAAAAGGGCTTTTCTATTTCCAGACAGATGTCATTCTCGGTAAATACCGCCAGCTCAAAGGAAATCCCAATGTCGCGCTGTGTATTGACAATATACAGATAGAGGGAGTGTGCGAGGAGATCGGTCACCCTATGGATAATGACGCGTTCTGCGAGCATTTTCAGCAATGCTTTAAGGGCTCTTACGACGCATATACAGTACTGAAAAACGAGCGTTTGTTCGTCGTAAAGCCGACCTTTATCGAGCGCTGGGTATATAAGGACGGCATCCCGTATATCGAGCGTTTTGATACAGAAGCGCAAAGATATGAGATAAACCAATATATCGGTACATAAAACAACGGACTGAGTTTTTCTCAGTCCGTTTTGTTATTCAGCTTATACCGCTTAGTAATTACTATTACCACAATGCCCGCTGTTCCCAGTATCGGCAGTACGATATCCGTAGCTGCCGCGACCGTATCAGACATCGCCGCAGCGAGTGTAAGCAGGTTATTCAGCGCGTGCAGGACGATGCAGGCGGTAAGACTTCCGCTTCTCTGTGCAACTATTGCGAGGCAGAATCCAAGCACAAAGGTGTATGGGAACTGCGCAAGACTCATGTGATATGCAGCAAACAGCGCCGCAGAAATAAGTGTCGCGCTATAGCCGCCGAAAGAATTTCTGAGCCGCGATAATGCCGCGCCGCGGAATGTTATTTCCTCAGCTATCGGTGCTAGGATGAGCGTATAAACAGCGTATATTATCAGATCGGCACCCTGTGGTGCTGCGTTTGCAATACCGTGGGTAGGAAGCAGCTTTGCGAGATATCCTGCCATACAAGCGAGGAATACTCCGCCGAAAAAGAAAGCCACAAGTTCCCACAACGCAAAGTCCTTGCTTTGCCGTGGAAGCTTTACCCTGCCGCATATCAGCAGAAACGCCGCGACATTTACGCCCAGCGAGCACACTATATTAAGCAGGATATTGTACCAGTATCCTACAAAAAAGTCTCCGAGCAGATACATCAGCAGATATCCGAAGATCTGCGCCGCAATAAAAGCAGCGAGCGTTTTGATGAGATCAGAGAGGTGATCGGTGTATCTCATAGCGCACCTGTGATAAGCTTTATGATAGTTGTGGGGATATACCTGAACGTCAGCGTATCAAGAGCGAGAACAAGCATTATAATGACCGTCACGCGCGAGAGGAATATTCCCCAGCGCTTTGCAGAGCTTACCTCCCACATCTTCTCAACGCGGTAACGACGTATCTTGCTGAGCTTGAAAATAGCCATTATAACTCCGACTATCATCAGCATAATTACAAAGAACATATAAACCAGCATCATCACAACAATGGGGTCGTTGTCGTTACCTTTGCCCATAAAATATTTCTGCACTGAGTCGGTGGAGATAAGTATCAGCATTATTCCTGAAATGCTGTTCAGTATCGCGTGCATTATAGTTGTAGGCACAATGGACTTTGTTGAGATGGCGATGTAGCCAAGACAGATTCCGATAACAGTCGTATAGAACAGCTGTCCGAAATTTGCGTGTGTAAGTCCGAAAAGCAGCGCAGATACAAATATTGCAAAGCCGTTTCCGTAGGGGCGCAGGCTTTCCATAACGATACCGCGGAACCAGAATTCCTCGAATAGCGGAGCGATGACTGCAAGCTGTACAAAAAGCACGATCGCCGAGACTACACCGTCAGGCGCAAGCTCGTTTACGGTATTGAACGACTCGTTGAGGTCGGTGCTTTGAAAAAAGCTTGAAATCACTATCGTGATGAGGTTGGTAAATATCGCAAGCCCGTAGAACGCAGGGAACATCGCCATAGCCGAGCCGAAATACTGCGGCTTTTTGTATACCCTGCTGCACATTTTCTCGGGCTTTAAAAGCGGTATTGCTGTCGATATAGGAATGATGTATAAAAAGACGAAAGAAATGATGGACTCTATGATATAGGCGATATTCGGGTCAAGCTGCAAGAGAGAGGGCTTCAGAAGCGAAAGAATAACGCTCGCAGCCGCTCTTGATACAAATACCACTATCATCATTATTCCGAGGCGCAGGCAGACCTTTTTAAAGCCCTGCTTTTTCTCCGCGTCTGACATTGTATTTAATACAAGCTCCTCTGCCATGATTACTCCTTTGAAACAAGTCTGTGGTAGTCCGCTATTTCGGTCACAGTTTCCTCTAAGGTCTTTCCGAGGCAGTCTATGGTGATATCTGCATACTCCTCGTACAGCGCACGGCGGCGCTCGAATACCTGCTGTATGGTGTCGCCCTTACGCATCGCAATGCCGCGGCTTTTTATGTTGTGCAGTCTTTTTTCAACTTCGGGCACAGGCAGTGACAGATAATATATCAGCCCGTGCTCCTTTAGGTGCAGCATAGCCGAGCGCGAGTATACAGCGCTTCCGCCTGTCGCGATAACGCAGCCCCCCTGCTCGTTTACCGAGCAGATAGCGCGCTCCTCTGCGATACAGAAAGCGTCAAGACCCTCGCTGTCTATGATATCCTGTAAAAGTCTTCCCGTATCGTTCTGTATAACGATATCGGTGTCGATAAAACGGTAGCCCATAGCCTTAGCGAGCAGCACTCCGATGGTGGATTTGCCGCAGGCAGGCATACCGATGAGTACGATATTCTTTTTCATGGTTTGTCATGCTCTTTTCTTTTGTTCTTTTTACTTATGTTTATCTTTCTTTTTACTGCTCCTATCACTGCCGAAACAAGCGATATCACCGCAAAGGGAAGTGCAGTTGCATAAAGGTGCGGCGCGTAATATATCTTTCCGTTGTGAGGGTGGATGGATATGTTTATTTTCTTGCCATAATACTGCTCCACTGTTTCAAGGTCGATAAAATCTCCGCCTAGCAGCAGAGTGCGAAACATCATTTCTTCTTCGCGCATTGCACCGCTCTCGTCGGTGAATGAACCGAATACATCACCTTGAGGCATTCCGATAAAATCCACAACTGCCTCGGTCTTGTAGCAGGGAGTCAGTATCACAAGCGCGTATATCAGTTGAATCAGCGCAAAAGCCGCAAAAACAGCGGAAACAATAAAGGCTTTTTTCATAACAATATGCCCCCTTGTCAGAATAATCCCTTTTTGCGATATATCGAGTCCTCCTCGGTTATCGGTCGGATAACTTTGCAAGGCACTCCTGCCGCGAAAACCCCGTCAGGGATATCGCGCGTAACGACGCTACCTGCGCCGATAACGCAGTTTTTGCCTATCGTAACTCCGCCGCATATCGTTACATTTGAAGCTATCCAGCAGCCATCACCTATGGTTATGGGAGCGGCATATTCAAGGTCGTACGCAGTGCCGTCCTCCTTGAAGCGCATTTTCCTTTCCTCTGCAATAAGAGGGTGGATAGGCGCTGCGAGCATACAGTTTGGTCCGAAGAAAACGTCGTTTCCTATCGTTATCGGGCAGCAGTCCAGTACTGTGAGATTGAAGTTTGCGAAGCAATTCTCGCCGAAAGTGGTATAGCAGCCATAGTCGAACTGTATCGGCCCCTGAACATACGAGCCCTTGCCTAAGTTTGGCAGCAGCTCCTTCAGTATCTCGGCGCGCTTTTCCTCCTCGTCCTCGTAGGTGTCGTTGTAGTCCTTTGAGAGCTTGTGCGCAAGCGTGCGGCGCTTTGCAAGCTCCTTGTCGGAGGGGTCGTATATCATGCCCGAGAGCATTTTTTCGGTTTCGGTCATGTCAGTATGTCACCTCGTCCAATTTCATAGTAGCCACCGCATTGAGGTCAGTGCCGCCCCTTACTCCTGCCAGATACTCATAATAAGCCTGACAGCCTATCATCGCGGCATTGTCACCGCACAGCGACAGCGGCGGTACATACAGCTTCATGCCGTTCTTAGCGGCCTTTTCTTCAAGTATCTCGCGCAGACCGCTGTTAGCGGCAACGCCGCCTGCAAGTGCGATAGTCTTATAGCCACTGTCCTTAGCTGCCTGAACGAATTTCGAGGTCAGGATATCGCTCACTGTAAACTGAAAGCTTGCGGCAAGGCTGTTTATGTCAAGCTGCTCGCCCTTCTGCTTTGCGTTGTGGATAAGGTTTATAACAGATGTTTTCAGGCCCGAAAAGCTGAAATCATACGGGTTTGCGGTCTTGGGGTGGGGAAGCTTGTACTTAAGCTTATCTCCGAGCTTTGCAGCTCTGTCGATGTGCACTCCGCCGGGGTACGGGAATCCCATTGCCCTTGCCGCCTTGTCGAAAGCCCCACCTGCCGCGTCGTCTACCGTTCTGCCGATAGTTTCAAACTCGGTGTAGCCCTTAACCTTTACGATATGGCTGTGACCGCCCGATGCAACAAGGCAGATATAAGGCGGCTCCAGCTCCGCGTGTGCAAGGTAATTCGCCGCGATATGACCGCGGATATGGTGTACGGGGATAAGCGGCTTGTTCAGCGAAAATGCCAGTCCCTTTGAAAAGTTCACTCCCACCAGCAGCGCACCGATAAGTCCAGGTGCATAGGTAACTGCTATCGCGTCTATTTCATTGGCGGTCTTGCCTGCCTTTTCGAGAGCCTCGTTCACAACTCCCGTTATGCTCTCGCAGTGGCGGCGGCTTGCTATCTCGGGTACTACGCCGCCGTATAATTTATGCTCCTCTATCTGTGTTGCGACAACTGAGCTTATTATCTCCCTGCCGTCGCGTATCACCGCAGCAGCGGTCTCGTCGCAGGAGCTTTCGATTGCTAAAATATCCATGCTGTTCTTCCTTTTTTACACATAAAATAACGGCGGGATGAGGGCATCCCGCCCTACTATTTTTTATTTTACATCAGGCTTGCGCGATGTGAGAAACTCTATGGCTCTCTCAATGGAGTTTCTTACATGCTCCATATCCTCGCGGTGTAGCTTGCCTGCGTTGCGGTAGTCAAAGCTGTTGCAGAACTCGTTCACGTCGTCGTTGAGCTTCTTGATATAGTTCTCCACAAGGCGGTCGGTGGCCTCGATAAAGGGCTTCTGGTCAGGCTTTGCAAGCTTTGTCGGAACGTGCGACATGAGCATATTGTAATGCGGGATGCAGATATACTTCTGCGAGCAGTACAGGTTGCGGAAGCGACCGTCCTCGACGAACATCTTGAACAGCGTTTCCAGCATATGCTCAACGCCCCAGTCCACCTTGCTGCAGACAAAGCAGTTTTCCTCTATCTCGCTACACTTCT
The DNA here is from genome assembly GCA_045539055.1 of Oscillospiraceae bacterium. Lineage (GTDB taxonomy): Bacteria > Bacillota > Clostridia > Oscillospirales > Ruminococcaceae > CAG-115. The sequence continues at coordinate 8,769 of JAZQEQ010000258.1, forward strand.
TAGCCTTTGCGCCCTTTGTGAAGAAGATACTCTTGTTTTCAAAGACATTTGCTCTTGCGGACTGCAGGTATGTATTGAGCATGAGTCCCAGAGAAAGGCGGTTGTTCTGCTTTAAAAGCGAGTTGAAATGAGTGTGGCAGAAGCCGAGTCTGTTTGTTTCGATACGCACATCAGGCTCCATCATTGCAGCGCCCATGATATACTCTGAGATATGCTCCTCTACGGTGTTGCGCATCGCGCATATAGGGCAGCCCTCACGGGGCTCGAACACTTCGTTTATCGGAATGGTGAGAATACTTTCGCGCATGATATTGTCCTTTCGTTTTTAAAAAATTACGTGATAAAAAGTTGAAATTGCTATGCGTTACTTGATTTTATATTTATATTGTATTATAATTAAGATAAATAATCAAGGGGTTTAGTGAAAAAATAATGGATTTTACTATTCAGAGCAAGAATTTCGATATAAGGCAGACGTTCCTGTGCGGACAGTGTTTCAGATGGAACGAGAACGAGGACGGCTCATTTTCGGGGATCGCTTCGGGACGTTACATAAGACTGTCGCAGGGCGATGGCAGTGTTACATTACATGGTATCCCGGAGCAGGATATACCGTTCTGGCAGGAATATTTTGATCTTTCTACGGATTACGGCGCGATGATCGGTAAGCTGTCTTCGGACGAAACGCTCTCCCTTGCCTGCAAGAGCAGCGGCGGTATACGCATACTCAAGCAGGAGCCATTCGAAACGCTGATAAGCTTCATCATCAGCCAGAACAACAATATCCCGCGCATTTCGGGAATAATCGGACGGCTTTGCGAGGGCTTCGGTGAAAAGGTCGATGGCGGATATGCATTTCCGACTGCCGAGAAGCTTCGCGGAGTGACTCCCGAGCAGCTTGCGCCGCTTCGTGCAGGCTTCCGTGCTAGATATATCTGTGACGCGGTGGAGAAAGTAAACAGCGGCGAGGTGGACTTTGACGAGATAAAAGCACTTCCGCTTGTCGAGGCAAGAGAGAAGCTCAAGCTTATCGTAGGTGTCGGTGATAAAGTTGCGGATTGCGTTCTGCTGTTTGGATTTGCTAAATATGATGCGTTTCCGCGTGATGTATGGGTAAAGCGGCTTATGGCTAAGTTTTATCCCGATGGGCTTCCCGAATGTACAAAGGGCATAGAGGGAATAGCTCAGCAGTACCTGTTTGATTATGTCCGCAACAACGGCGGTTTAGATGACTAAAAGTTAAATTTATATATTTTTCAACCGAAAGGAATGTTTTTATGTATTGTAATCAGTGTGGAAATATGATACCTCAGAACGGCGCTTTTTGTGCTTTCTGCGGAGCTAAAGCCGAGGCGCCTGCTCAGGCTTCTGTGCCTGTTGCGGCTGAGCCGATATCGGCTGCACCCGAAGCTGCGCCGACGACTGCTCCTGCCCCTGTATCTGCTGCGGTCCAGGCGCCGTCTGTTGCTGAGAGCATAGCTCTTACAGAAAAAGAGAAAAAAGAAAAGCCCGAGAAGTATTATACAACAAAGCACATTGTGCTTTGCCTTGTTGTAGCGGGAATAATGGCAGTTGCTGCAGGTGTTTTTGCAGGTCTTTACTTCTCCGTTATATGAATGATTGCGACCGCTGTACGGATCTTGTGCAGCGGTGATTTGTTTTCATGATTTTATTGCTGCATTGTGCACAAAAGCGGTATATTACGGTTATTTCTTTTTAACAATATTGCATCAAAATAATTGACTTTTTATTGCTAATATAGTATACTAAAGAATGGATTGTAATGTATTTATGTTAATTGCGATTATCAACAATTTAACAGGAGGATAATATATGTTTTGCGAGAATTGTGGCAAGAGTCTGATAAGAGGATATCAGTTCTGCCTTGAATGTGGCACTCCCGTGCCTGCGCAGAGCGCCGAGGATGATGAGGTTATGGAGCAGGCTGCTCCTGCTGATGCACCCGCTGACGAGGGTATGCCTCAGGTCGGCGGTTCGGCCAACGATGGCGGCACTCTGGTATTCTGCCCTACTTGCGGTATGCACATGCAGAAGTCAGGCGCATATTGCGAAAAGTGCGGTATGCAGCTCCAGAGCAACTCTAACGATCAGTACAATAATCTTCCCAAGAACGGCGATGTTCCTCTCTGGAACACCGAGAGCGAGGATTACGGTTATGCAAGCCTGAACGATGGCGAGATCGAGCAGATCAATAAGTTCATGAGTGGTGGCGGTATTACTGCGGCTGATGACGATTATGAGCCTGTTGAGGCGGTTGAGAGCATAGGCGGCTTTGATGCTATCGGTGGCTATGCTGCAGGAAGTGCTGCTTCTGAAATAGAGTCGCTCACAAATCAGTTCGCTAATATGTATCCTTCCACCAACACCGAAATGCCCGCTATCGGCGGTCCTGTAAAGGAAAATGGTGTTGGAGAGCGAATGATGGACAATTTCGCTATGGAGAGCACCAACATTGATGACGCTTATATTGAGAACAGTCATCTTCCCATTATAGAGGGTGCTTCGATGGAGTTTGATCCTGATGAGCCAGAGCCCGAGGATCCCAATGCATTTGTCATGACTGATGAGGCGATCGAGGATATAACACCTACATACGATGATCTCCCTGCTTATAACGAGCCCGAGGCCGCAGAGGAAGCTCCCGCATACGAGGAGCCCGTTGCATACGAGCCTGAGGTCGCAGAGGAAGTTCCTGCATACGAGGAGCCCGTTGCATACGAGCCCGAGGTCGCAGAGGAAGCTCCTGCATACGAGGAGCCCGTTGCATACGAGCCCGAGGTCGCAGAGGAAGCTCCCGCATACGAGGAGCCTGTTGCGTATGAGCCCGAGGTCGCAGAGGAAGTTCCCGCATACGAGGAGCCCGTTGCATACGAGCCCGAAGTCGCAGAGGAAGTTCCCGCATACGAGGAGCCTGTTGCATACGAGCCCGAGGTCGCAGAGGAAACTCCTGTGTACGAGGAGCCTGCTTATGCTATCCCTGTATACAGCGAGGATGGCGATGCGTCAGAAGAAGATTACGTTTATAACAACAGCGGATACGATGCATCCGATGCGACAGATATTCCTCTCTTTGAAGAAGAGCCCGCAGAGGAAAAGGATGACACCGCTGCTTATATCGGCGCAGGTGTTGCTGCGGCTGCAGCAATGTCCGGCATCTCCGCATATTCCGAGCCTGAGGTCGCAGAGGAAGTTCCTGCATACGAGGAGCCTGCTGCATACGAGCCCGAACCCAT